>CALZJL010000005.1 GCA_945787625.1 uncultured Prevotellaceae bacterium | reverse complement strand
CTTTGCTAAAAAATAAATTATGACACAACTGGAAATCTGTACGGCTATCAAAGCGGCAAGAAAATCTAAGGGTATCAACCTTGTTGAGTTGGCGGAAATGGCTGGAATCAACAAGAGCACAATCAGCGAGTTTGAGAATGGGAAGCATAATTTGTCGCTGGCGAATGTTCTCAAAATTACGGATGCTTTGGGATTGGAATTGAGGGTCGTGTCTGAAGACTGAGCTTGTCTTGCATGATGGTGCTCACGTGCATGATGATGTCTGTGGGTGTGCTGTATGTGTGTGTTAAATGTTTGTAATTCTTGATAGCAAGTTTTAATTTGTGTTAATGTCGATTCTGCCATATCTTTAATTCTGTTAACTTTGTGGTGTTGAATTAATGCTTATGGTATGAAATTACTGGTAAATCTCGAATATATTACTTCATGGGGACAGGAGGTCTGCGTTGAGGTGAGGGTGCAGCGCCGTCGTGGTGCTGATTTTGTCTGTGTGTGCCCGTTGGCGACGGCGGACGGACGTGTGTGGAGTGGGGAGGTGGTGATTAACGAGAGGGAGGCTGACTTTTTTACGTATAGGTATCTGGTGTGTGCCGGTAGTGATGAGGGGGGAAGGCTCGTGGTGTTGAGGCGTGAGTGGGATGGGGTGCCTCGTTGTTTCCCGTATCATCGTGACAGGACGTTTGTGTCGGAGGATTACTGGAGGGATATGCCTGTGTTGAATCATCTTTATTCGTCGGCGTATGTGCATAGTGTGCAGCAGAATTTTACTGCTCGCCCGATGATTAATTACTATGACAGTACGTTGGTGTTTAGGGTGCAGGCTCCGCAGTTGCTCAGGGGGCAGTGCCTTGCTTTGGTGGGCTCGACGCCGCAGTTGGGGGAGTGGTTGCCGCAGAGGGCTTTGGTGATGATGAGGGGGGGATTGCATGAGTGGTGTCTGAGTCTGGATGCTATGGGGCTGAGGACGCCGTTTGAGTATAAGTTTGTCGTCATGGACGAGGCTTCGGGGGAGGTGGTGGCTTGGGAGATGGGGGAGAATAGGGTGTTTGATGGGGCTGTGGCTCGTGCTACGGTGCATGTGGTGTGGGATCGCCGTATTCGTATGACGGATAAGCATTGGAAGGCTGCGGGGGTGGTGTGTCCGTTGTTTTCGATGCGTAGCTGGCATAGTCAGGGTGTGGGTGATATGGGGGATTTGAGGTTGATGGTGGATTGGGCTTTGACTTCGGGTATGAGGGTGATTCAGCTGCTGCCTGTTTATGATACGACGCAGTCTGGCTCGTGGCGTGATTGCTATCCGTATAGTGCTATTAGTATTTATGCTTTGCATCCGATGTATATTGATATTAGCCAGCTTGCTGCGATTTGTGATGGTGAGTTTATGTGGCGTTATGAGGCGGAGCGTAAGGCGGTGAATGCGTTGCCTCAGTTGGATTATGAGCGTGTGTGGGGGCTCAAGATGGACTATCTGAGGCGTCTGTATGTGCAGGAGGGGGAGTTCGTGATTTCGGGGGCTGCGTTTAAGAGCTTCAGAAAGAAGAATGAGGCGTGGCTTACGCCGTATTGTGTGTTCTGCCATAGGCGTGATGTGGAGGGGACGTGTGATTTCGCTGCGTGGGGGGAACTGGCGGTGTATGATGATAAGGAGGTGTATCGTTATGCTCAGCGTTTTGCGCGTGAGGTGGATTTTTATGCGTGGCTGCAGTTTATCCTTGATGAGCAGCTTTCGGCGGTGTCGCGCTATGCGCGTAGCCGTGGGGTGATTCTTAAGGGGGATATCCCGATTGGGATCTCGAGGACGAGTGTGGAGGCGTGGAAGGAACCGCATTATTTCAATATGAATGGGTCTGCGGGGGCTCCTCCTGATGATTTTAGTGTGGACGGGCAGAATTGGGGCTTCCCTACGTATAATTGGGAGCGTATGGCTGCTGATGGCTATCAGTGGTGGATTGATCGGTTCCGTAAGATGGCGGACTATTTTGATGCTTACCGTATTGATCATGTGTTGGGCTTTTTCCGTATCTGGGAGATTCCTGTGGAGGCTCGTAGTGGGCTGCTGGGGCATTTTGCTCCGTGTCTGCCGATGAGTGTGGAGGAGATTGAGGGGTGGGGGCTTGAGTGGCGCGAGCGTATGTTTACGCGTCCGTATATTACTGACAAGTATCTGCATAGGTTGGTTTCGGATCCTGCCGATGTCGAGTGGCTGCGCTCTACTTGTCTTGAGGCTCTTGGGCCTGATTGGTATCAGCTTCGTGAGGCTTTTGATTCTGAGCGTAAGGTGTATGACTTTTTCGCGGATAAGCATGATGCGCGTGCTGTGGCTTTGCGTGGGGCTTTGTGCAGGATTGTGCAGAATGTGTTGTTCGTGAGGGTGGGGGATGGCTGGTGTCCGCGTATCGCTGCGAGTGGGACTTTTGTCTATGGGGCTGTTTCTAAGGAGGAGCGTGTGGCTTTTGATCGTATTTATGAGCATTTCTACTATCATAGGCATAATGACTTCTGGGGGCAGCAGGCTATGGAGAAACTGCCGTCGCTGGTGGAGTCTACGTTGATGTTGTGCTGTGCGGAGGATCTTGGTATGGTGCCTGCTTGTGTGCAGGGGGTGATGGATAGGCTGAAGATTCTTTCGCTGGAGATTCAGACTATGCCTAAGGCGTTTGGGGTGAGGTTTGCGCGTCTGGAGAATAATCCGTATCGTAGCGTGGTGACGATCTTTACGCATGATATGCCGACGCTGAGGGAGTGGTGGACGGAGGATGCTGAGCGTACGCAGGCGTATTGGCGTGAGGTGTTGCAGAAGGATGGTGATGCGCCTCGGGTGATGCCTGGGTGGCTCTGTGAGGAGGTGGTGGCGCGCCATTTGTTCTCGCCTTCGATGTTGTGCTTGATTTCGTTGCAGGATTGGTTGTCGATTGATGAGGATTTGCGTAATCCTGATGCTCTGGCGGAGCGTATCAATGTGCCTGCTGATGCTAATCATTACTGGCGCTACCGTATGCACTTGAATATCGAGGATCTTATGGGGGCTGAGGGGTTCAACTCCAGGATTCGCGAGCTGATCGTGAGGGCGGAGAGGGAGTAGGTCAATATGGTATGAAAAGAAGCAGCTCGTTGATTCGAACTGCTTCTTTCTTGTGGAGAATATCGGAATCGAACCGATGACCTCTTGCATGCCATGCAAGCGCTCTAGCCAGCTGAGCTAATCCCCCGTTTTGCTTGGTTTGCGGTGCAAAGTTATGGTGTTTTGACGAAATAACAAAATCTTTTGGGAAGTTTTTTTGCCTGTGACGGAAAAAAATGCTAACTTCGCGCTCTATAGTTCTAATTATTGTGTGTCGTATGAAAGGTTTTTTGATTTTGTCTGCTTTGTTGGCTTCTTTGCCTGCTTGGGCGCAGTCTGATGGTGTGTGGGGGGAGGATGATTTGGATTTTCGTCAGAGGGTCAGGAGGGAGGCTTGTGTCGTGCGTGATGGGGAGGCGATGGGGGCTTCGGATATGATGAGGGTGAAGCTGAATCATAAGGATGCTGCTCTCAAGGCTATGGGGACGCCTGAGATTGTGGTGTGTCTTGCGAATTTTAGTGATGCTGAAATGACTGTCGCTGCGAGTGAGGGCGAGTTGAAGGATTTGTTTGAGAAGTTCTTTAACGGACGGAATGTGCTGGGGCAGATTGGTCATAATGCTTTTTCTGTCTATGAGTATTTCGAGAAGAATAGTAGGGGGTTGTTTACTCCTCATTTCAATATCTTGAATCCGGTGTCTGTCAATATGACGCGGGCGGCGGCGAAAAATAATAGGGCTGGCTTCCGTAATGCTGCGCTGACGGCTCTGGCTCCTCAGATTGTGGATAGGGTGGGGGATTTTGATTCTGATGGCGATGGCAAGGTCGATGGGGTTATCGTGGTCTTTGCTGGTGATGGGGCTAATACGGGGGGAGCGGGGCCTCATGCTTGCTGTTGGGACGTGTCCGCGAGTGTTGGGGGGGTGACGTATGCTACGCAGCTGCTTGTGCCGGAGTTGCTGCAGACGGGGGTGTTTAATGGTATCGGTGTGTGTGTGCATGAGATGTCGCACATGTTGGGGCTGCCTGATATGTATGATAATAATGGGCGTGGGTATGTGGCTCCTGGTATGGACGTGTGGAGCTTGATGGACTATGGGGAGTATGTCAATGGGGGCTTTAGCCCTACGGCTTTTACGGCTTATGAGAAGAGTTATTTTGGCTGGATTACGCTGAAGGAGCTGACGGAGCCTGTGACTGTGACGTCGTTGAGGTCTGTCGCTGCTGGGGGTGATGCGTATGTCGTTTATAATGAGGCTGACAGGGGGGAGTATTATATTCTTGAAAATCGTACTTATGCTGGGGTGGGGGGTGATGTGATGCACAAGCCGTTGTGTGACAGGTATGGTGATGGTCTGATGATTTACCATATTGATGAGGACGAGGGGGCGTGGAGTAGCAATATGGTCAATGTGGATCCTGCTCGTCAGCGTATTACGATCGTTCCTGCTAATGGGCATTTTGAATTGCTTGACAATTTCAAGTCGGGGAGTTCGTTTACTGCTGAGGAGAAGCGTAGGTATTACAGCGAGCTCGCTGGTCACTTTTGGCCTCTGAGGGATACGTTTACGAGCAGGGATATCAAGGATGGTGAGATTAATGTGATTGAGTTTTTTGGGATTCGGGGCAACAATGCTCTGACTGATGAGGCTCGTAGTGAGGGGGATCGTGTGGCTCCTGCTGCTGTGTTGTACAATCCTAATTCTGATGGGGAACTGCTGATGCATAAGTCTATTACTGAGATTGTGAGGAATGATGATAATACGATCTCGTTTAAATTTATGGGTGGGGGTGATGATGATACTTCTGTGGGGGATATCGTGGATTCTGCTCGTGGGGAGTGTGTGGTGTACAATGTGGCTGGTCAACGTGTCAATGCTGCCTCTGGGCGTGGGCTTTTCATCTTGCGTGATTGCAAAACGGGTAGGGGTAGGGTCGAAATAGGCTTTTGAGTTTTTTGTCCGATTTTGATATATACGGCTTGCAGAACGTTGCTGCGAGCCGTTTTATTTTGCAATTTTGTTTTGCCGTGTGGTGAAATAATTGTAATTTAGGGTCGCCAATAACTTAAAAATAGTCACGATTATGATGGACATCGCAAAAATTATGAGCTCGTTGGAGGCTAGGCATCCTGGCGAGAAGGAGTATCTGCAGGCTGTGCATGAGGTTCTTATCAGTATTAAGGATGTTTACGACAGGCACCCTGAGTTTGAGCGTGCTTCGCTGATTGAGCGTCTTGTCGAGCCGGAGCGTATCATCACTTTTAGGGTGCCTTGGGTTGATGATAGTGGTAGGGTGCAGGTCAATCTTGGCTATCGTGTGCAGTATAATAGTGCCATCGGCCCTTACAAGGGGGGCTTGCGTTTTCATTCGAGTGTGAATCTGAGTATTCTCAAGTTTCTGGGCTTTGAACAGACGTTCAAAAATGCGCTGACGACTCTCCCTATGGGTGGGGGTAAGGGTGGGTCTGACTTCTCTCCGCGCGGCAAGAGCGATGCTGAGATAATGCGTTTCTGCCAGTCTTTCATGAGTGAGCTGTTTCGTCATATTGGGCCTGAAATTGATGTGCCTGCGGGTGATATCGGGGTCGGGGCGCGTGAGATTGGCTATCTCTTCGGGCAGTACAAGCGTCTCACTCGTGATTTCAGTGGTGTACTTACTGGCAAGGGCTTGGAGTGGGGTGGCTCGCTCGTGAGGCCTGAGGCTACGGGGTTTGGCGGCTTGTATTTCGTGAACGAGATGTTGCAGACTGCGGGGCTTGATATCAAGGGGAAGACGGTTGCTATAAGTGGTTTTGGCAATGTTGCTTGGGGTGCTGCTACCAAGGCTACTCAGCTGGGGGCTAAGGTTGTCACTATCAGTGGTCCTGATGGGTATGTCTATGATCCTGAGGGTATCTGTGGCGACAAGATTGATTATATGCTCGAATTGCGTGCCAGCGGTAATGATGTCGTGGCGCCGTATGCTGAGGTGTTTGGTTCTGCTACGTTCTTCCCTAATCGTCGTCCGTGGGAGCAGAAGGTTGATATTGCTTTGCCGTGTGCTACGCAGAATGAACTCGATGGTGATGATGCGCGTCGTCTCTGTGAGAATGGGGTGCTGTGTGTTGGTGAGATTAGCAATATGGGCTGTACGCCTGAGGCTATCGAGCTGTTTGTAGGCAATAAGATGCTCTACGCTCCTGGTAAGGCTGTCAATGCTGGTGGGGTGGCTACGAGCGGACTTGAGATGAGCCAGAATGCTATGCATATCTCTTGGAGTGCTAAGGACGTGGACGAGCGTTTGCACGAAATTATGCATGGTATTCATTCGCAGTGTGTGGAGCATGGTCGTGAGGCTGATGGGTATATCAACTATGTCAAGGGTGCCAATATCGCTGGTTTCATGAAGGTGGCTAAGGCGATGATGGCGCAGGGTATAGTATAATGTATATTTATGGACGAAGAAATTATTCTCATACAGATAACGGGGCAGGATAGGGAGGGCATTGTCGCCAGGCTCATGGGGGTGTTGGCGCGCTACGATGTGCATATCCAGGATATCGGTCAGGCTGGCATACACAGTACGTTGAGTCTCGGTATTCTCGTGCGTGTGGCTGAGCAGCACTCTGGCTCGATGATGAAGGATTTGCTTTTTACGACGAGTGAGCTCGGTGAGAACATTCGTTTCAAGCCTATCACTCTCGAACAGTACGAGGCGTGGGTGTCGCGTCAGGGTAAGAACCGCTATATCTTGACTGTGTTGGGCAGACGACTCGAAGCGCGTCAGATTGAGGCTGTCTCTAGGGTGATTACTGAGCAGGGTCTCAATATAGATGCTATCAATCGTCTGACGGGACGTCAGAGTATAGTCCGTCCTGCTGAGAGGATGAAGGCTTGCATTCAGTTCTCGCTGCGTGGCACTCCCCGCGACAGGGGCGAGCTTCAGGCTGACTTGCTTAGTCTCAGTTCGGAGATGAACATTGATTGTAGTTTCCAGCTCGACAATATGTATAGGCGTATGCGTAGGCTCATCTGTTTCGATATGGACTCTACGCTTATTCAGACTGAGGTGATTGATGAGCTTGCTCGCCGTCATGGGGTCTATGAGCAGGTCGCGGCTATTACTGAGTCTGCCATGCGTGGCGAGATTGATTTCAAGGAGTCGTTTGCTCGCCGTTGTCAGATGCTCAAGGGGCTTGATGTCAGCGTCATGAAGGATATTGCTGAGCACCTCCCTTTCACCGAGGGTGTGGAGCGCATGATGTCTGTCCTCAAGAAATATGGCTATAAGATAGCTATCCTCAGCGGTGGATTTACGTATTTCGGTGAGTACATACAGCGTAAGTTCGGCATAGACTATGTGTATGCTAACGAGCTTGAGGTGGGGCCGGACGGCAAGCTTACGGGCAACTATGTGGGGGAAATTGTCGATGGGCATCGTAAGGCTGAACTGCTGCGTCTCATAGCTCAGGTGGAGAAGGTCGACCTTGAGCAGACTATTGCTGTGGGGGACGGTGCTAATGATTTGCCTATGATTTCGCTTGCTGGTCTCGGCATTGCCTTTCATGCCAAGCCGAGGGTAGTGGCCAATGCGCGTCAGTCTATCAATACGATTGGTCTCGATGGCGTATTGTATTTCCTTGGTTTTAAAGATAGTTACCTTGACCTATGAGAATAATGTCGACGTTCATACTTGTCATGGCTTTTTGCCACGACGTATATGGGTGGGGGCAGAAGGGACACGATGTTACGGCTGCTGTGGCTACCCTTCATCTGACCCGAGAGTCGCGCGAGATGGTACGCAATCTCTTTGAGGGGAAAAGTCTCATGTATTGGGCTAACTGGATGGACAATGCCAGCCACTCCTCTCATTATGCCAATACTCTCACTTGGCACTACGTTAATGTTGACGATGGGGAGAATGCTGACTCGGTCATCACGTCTGCCAGAACTGACAGTACTCATATCGTATGGGCTATAGAGCATCAGGTGGAGGTGCTCAAATCCGAGCTTTCTACGCGTACTGAGCGTCAGGTGGCTCTGCGTATGCTCGTTCACCTCGTGGGTGATATTCACCAGCCTATGCATGTCGGGCATCGTAGTGACCGTGGTGGCAACGAGTATCCTGTGGTGTATTTCGGGGCCACGACTGACCTGCATACGGTGTGGGATACGAGACTGGTGGAGAGTGCTCACGCCTGGAGTTATACTGAGTGGGCAAAGGAGATAGACAGTCCTGTCATCGAGGAGAACGGCAATCGTTTTGACCTGTATCGTATATATGCCCAGGGCTCTCCTGCTGATTGGGCGTTGGAGACGCATCGGGTAGCTCGTGATATCTATACTACGACTCCGCAGGGTTCGTCGCTCTCGTACGATTGGGTGGCACAGTGGACTCCTGCTTTGGAACAGCAGCTTCACAAGGCTGGGTGCCGTTTGGCTATGTTGATTAACGAAATAACGGCTCAGAATGAAACTGAGGAGTAGGATCATTCTCGCATAGACGTACTATATATAAGCCCCTCAAGAGTCGGTGTGGTACTCTTGAGGGGCTTGTCTTATCCTGTTATTCCCGATTTGGATTATTACCAGGCAAACAGGGGGTAGTCTGCCATGATAGCATTGACTTCCTTACGTACAGCTGCGATGTTTTCTTCGTTTTCGGGATCATCGAGGACGCGTTCGATGAAGGCTGCAATCTTGATCATCAGATCTTCTTTGGCTCCACGGGTTGTGATGGCGGGAGTACCGAGACGTATGCCCGAAGTTTGGAAGGCCGAACGGCTATCAAAGGGTACCATGTTCTTGTTGGCGGTAATATCTGCTGCTACCAATGCCTTTTCTGCTACCTTGCCCGTCAGGTCGGGATATTTGGTGCGTAGGTCGACAAGCATGGAGTGATTGTCGGTGCCGCCACTTACTATATAAAAGCCGCGCTTCATCAATTCGTCTGCAAGACGGGCTGCATTATTCTTGACCTGCATGGCATACTCCTTCCATTCTGGCCTGAGACACTCTCCAAAGGCTACTGCTTTGGCTGCTATCACATGCTCGAGCGGACCGCCCTGAATGCCTGGGAATACGGCACTGTTGAGCAGGGCCGACATCATCTTTATTTCTCCCTTTGGCGTAGTCTTGCCCCAGGGGTTAGGAAAGTCCTTTCCCATCAGAATGATGCCGCCGCGCGGACCGCGCAGGGTCTTGTGGGTAGTAGAGGTGACGATATGTGCGTATTTTACTGGATTGTCGAGCAATCCTGCTGCGATAAGACCTGCGGGGTGAGCCATGTCAATCATGAGGATAGCTCCCACCTCGTCTGCAATCTTGCGCATGCGCTTGTAGTCCCATTCGCGAGAATATGCGCTGCCTCCGCCTATGATCATCTTTGGCTTGTGCTCAAGGGCCAGACGTTCCATCTCGTCGTAATCCACACGGCCGGTCTCTTTGTTGAGATTATATCCGACAGGTCTGTAGATTATGCCCGATGTGTTGACCAGCGAACCATGGCTGAGGTGACCTCCGTGGTCGAGGTTGAGCCCCATGAAGGTATCACCAGGATTAAGTACAGCCAAGAATACGGCTGCATTGGCCTGTGCACCAGAGTGAGGCTGTACATTGGCATACTCGGCACCAAAGAGCTTGCACACACGCTCGATAGCCAACTCCTCTACCTTGTCCACGACTTGGCAGCCACCATAATAACGCTTGCCAGGGTATCCTTCGGCGTATTTATTGGTCAGCACGCTACCCATGGCCTGCATCACTTGGTCTGATACGAAATTTTCACTTGCGATGAGCTCTATGCCACGCATCTGGCGCGCACGCTCTTCGTTGATAAGGTCAAAAACCTGTTCCATATAATAAATGTTTTATTGTGTCTGTAGATGTCGCTATAAATTGTAGAGTGCGCAAATTTATTATAATTATTACATATTTGGGATATTTTGACCATATTTTTTCGACAAAATACCATAAATAATAAAAATAAGACTTCCTCTAAGTGATATACAAAGCAAAAAAATGGTTATCTTTGTGACATACAAACATCGCGCACGACATACTATGAAGCAAAAAAGTCTGGTGACCATAGCTGGTCATTCGAGAGAGAAAATCGAGTATCTGATACAGATGGCTCAAGAGTTTGAGCGTCAGCCTAACCGTAAGATTCTTGACGGTAGGGTAGTGGCGACCCTTTTTTTCGAGCCTTCCACTCGCACCCGTCTCAGTTTTGAGACAGCCGCCAATCGTCTTGGAGCCCGGGTCATAGGTTTTGCCGACCCTAAGGTGACCAGCGGCACCAAGGGTGAGACACTCAAGGACACCATCATGATGGTCAGCAACTATGCTGACGTTATCATCATGCGGCATTATCTCGAAGGGGCGGCACAGTACGCCAGCGAAATAGCCCCTGTGCCCATTATGAATGCTGGAGACGGGGCAAATCAACACCCGTCACAGACGATGCTCGACCTGTACACGATATATCAGACTCAGGGGACGCTCGACAACCTCAATATCTATATGGTCGGCGACCTTAAGTATGGACGTACCGTCCACTCCCTCCTCATGGCCATGCGCCACTTCAATCCCACCTTCCACTTCATCTCACCTGACGAGCTAGCCATGCCTGATGTCTACAAGAACTACTGCGACGAGCATGGCATTTCCTACGTAGAACACAAGGATTTCGATGCTGATACTATCAGCGATGCAGATATTCTTTATATGACCAGAGTTCAGAAAGAACGCTTCGCAGACCTCGATGAATATGAGCGAGTCAAAGACCGCTATCTCCTGAAAAAGGACATGCTTGTCAAGTCTCGTGACAACATGAAAATTCTTCACCCTCTGCCTCGCGTCAATGAGATAGAGTACAGCATCGATGATACCAAGTATGCGTACTATTTCCGTCAAGCCCAAAACGGACTTTATGCCCGTCAGGCTCTGATATGCGATGTCTTGGGTATCACACTCGACCAGATAAGACAAGCTCAATAGTTCGTCCCATTCAACGTATCACCGCCCACCATAGCCTATATAACAGACTAACGACTAAAATATCTTATTTCAAAGATGGAAGACAAGAAACTTCTTGTGGCCGCTATTGAGAACGGCACAGTCATAGACCATATCCCAAACGAACGCCTTTTTGACATCGTCAATATGCTTCACCTCAGCCAGAGCAAGTCGGCTGTCACAATTGGTTACAACCTCAAGAGTGCCCACATGGGTAGCAAAAGTATAATCAAGATAGCAGACCGCTTCTTTACCGATGAAGAACTCAACCAACTCTCTGCTGTAGCCCCCAACGTCTCGCTCTGTATCATACGCAACTATCAAGTCGTAGAAAAACGTACTGTACAGATGCCGGACGAACTCGTAGGCATAGTGCGTTGTCCCAATCTCAAGTGCATTACCAACAACGAACCTATGAACACTCGTTTCCGCGAAGTGCACAAGGGCTACCTACGCTGCTGCTATTGCAATAAGGACGTACCCAGAGCGGAAGTAAAGGTGGTGGAATGACCCCCCATAGCAATAAAAGCGTACAATGAAAAAAAAGATAATCATCACCATGTGGGTGCTGCTCGTCTGTGGCATCATAGCCTCAATCGGCATACTCCTATCCATAGGATCGGGATACGTCGGCTATATGCCCGAGATGCAGCAGTTATCCAATCCAGTGGATAAGTTTGCCAGCCAAGTAATCAGCGCAGACGGCAAGCTTGTCGGTACATATAGTTATGGTGCCACCAATCGAATCTTTACCGAGTATGACTCCATTTCGCCCGACCTCATCAATGCACTAATTGCCACCGAAGACGAACGCTTTTACGAGCACTCGGGCATTGATGTCAAAGCCCTCATGCGAGCCATCATCAAGCGAGGTATATTAGGCCAGAAAAATGCTGGAGGAGGATCGACCATCACGCAACAGCTTGCAAAGCAGCTATATAGCGAACGCGCCGAGAGCACTATGGAGCGTCTCATGCAGAAGCCGATAGAGTGGATGATAGCCCTCGAACTTGAACGCTATTATACGAAGGAAGAAATAATCACTCTCTATCTCAACTATTTCGACTTTCTGCACAATGCCGTGGGCATCAAGACTGCATCACGTACATACTTCAACAAAGACCCCTACAACCTCACTGTCGAAGAGGCTGCCACCCTCGTCGGTATGTGTAAGAATCCCTCCTATTTCAATCCAGTTCGTTCGCCCGAGAGGGCTCAGCAGCGTCGCAACGTGGTCATTGACCAGATGCTCAGGTCAGGCTACCTCACCACCGCACAGTCTGAC
The DNA here is from genome assembly GCA_945787625.1 of uncultured Prevotellaceae bacterium. The sequence continues at coordinate 11,717 of CALZJL010000005.1, read as the reverse complement.
AGCATTAAAGCCATACCACTGACGCTCAACTTCCATCGTGTTGACCACAAGAGCGGCATCGGCACCTACTTCCGCGAGTATCTGCGTCAAGTCCTCATGGCCAAGAGACCTGTGCGGTCAGACTACGCCTCATGGCAGGGCCAGAAATACTATGAGGATTCGCTCGCATGGGAGCAAGACCCCCTCTACGGCTGGTGCAATAAAAATCTCAACCGTGAGGGACGTCCCTACAACCTTTATACCGATGGTCTCAAGATATACAGCACCCTTGACAGCCGTATGCAGGAAGCCGCAGAGCATAGCGTCTACGAGCACGTCACAGGCTACCTCCAGCCGGCATTCGAGCGCGAGCAAGTAGGCAATCCTAACCGCCCGTACTATCGTGGGCTCAGTGCTCGTCAGGTCGCAAACGATATAGAGAGAGCCAAGCGGCAAAGCGAGCGCTATGTCATGATGAAGAAAAACGGCCACACAGATCAAGAAATAGAGCAGTTCTTCAACGAAAAAATCGAGATGACAGTCTATAGCCCGCATGGCGACAAAGACACCATCATGAGCCCACTCGACTCCATACGCTACTATAAAGGCTACCTCCACGCAGGCTTTGTCTGCATGGAGACTATGACAGGCGATGTCAAAGCCTACGTCGGAGGAGTGGACTACACCCATTTCCGTTACGACATGGCTGGTCAGGGACGCCGTCAAGTAGGTTCCACCATCAAGCCCTTCCTCTACGCCCTTGCCATGGACAACGGATTTACCCCCGACGACCTTGCCCCCAACGTCCAGCAGACCTATCATATAGGCAACCAGACCTGGACACCGCGCAATTCTGGCAAGTCACGCATCGGAGAGATGGTAACACTCCGTTGGGGGCTTGCCCAGTCCAACAACTGGATATCCGCGTGGCTCATGAATCAACTCGATCCCGAGATGCTCGTTACGCTCATACACGAGTTTGGCGTTCGCAACAACAGAATCCCAGCTACCATGTCCATCTGTCTTGGTGCAGCTGAAATCAGTGTACTTGAGATGGTTAGCGCATATACAGCATTCCCCATGGGAGGCATGCGACGTGCTCCGCGCTTTGTTACACGGATTGAAGACAACGAAGGCAATATCATAGCAGAATTTCATCCCGACATACACAATGTCCTAAGCCCCGATGCAGCATGGAAAATGGTATCCTTGATGCAAGGCGTCATCAACTCAGGCACAGGAGCCAGGATGCGCAACCGCTACAATATCAAGTCTGAGATGGCTGGCAAGACAGGTACCACCAACGACAATACCGACGGATGGTTCGTGGGCTACACGCCCAGTCTCGCTTATGGGGCATGGGTCGGCGGCGATGAGCGCGACGTGCACTTCGCTTCCATGTCATACGGTCAAGGAGCCGCTGCCGCACTACCCATAGCCGCCAAGTTCCTCAAACGTGTTTACGCCATTCCTACCCTCGGCTACAGTCCGGACGAGACGTTTCAGGCACCACAAGGAGCCCAGTATGATGCCAAGGCTGCCCAGACAGATAGTACCGCGACAACACCCTCCACGACATCGAACGCAAATGTCCCAATATAAGAGGATTTCGTGGCATAAAAGCAAAAAAAAACAAAAAAGAACGCATTAAAGCCTAAACACATTTTGAATTTAAGATAAATTTGCGTAACTTTGCTTGCGAACAGTAAAATAGTCAAGCATTGTTACGCATTTTTTCTATACCAACGAAGATACTGACCGTCTTGCCCTTAAGCTTGCTCATGGTCACTACGCTTACGGCTCAGGAGATCAGGATAGGAACATACGAATTCCCCGAAGGAGGATCATACCAAGGAGAACTCTTCCGCTCAAAGCCATACGGCAAAGGAGTCACAGTCTTCAAGAACGGAGATCGTCACGAAGGTCAATACGTAAAAGGCAAGCGCCAAGGTTACGGAGTATATCAGTTTGCCGATGGTGAACGCTACGAAGGAGAATGGTATCAAAACCAGCAGCACGGTCGGGGTACCTACTATTTCATCAACAACAACCGCTACGAAGGTCTGTGGTTCCGGGACTACCAGCATGGTCACGGCATTATGTACTACTACAATGGCGATATCTACGACGGCAATTGGCTCAATGACAAGCGCGACGGTCAAGGCACTTATTCCTACAAGAGCGGAGCGAGCTACAAAGGTCTTTGGAAAGCAGACAAGAAGAATGGTCAAGGCATCTTTGATTGGGGAAACGGCAATATCTATGACGGTCAGTGGCGTGACAACTTAAAATGGGGTAAAGGCACCTTTTACTATTCCTCAGGCGACAAATACACAGGAGATTGGGCCAATGACCATCAGCATGGTCGTGGCATATATACCTTTCAAGACGGCAATCGTTACGAAGGCCAATATCTCAACGGACAGCGTACAGGCGAAGGCATTTTTACGTACAGCAACGGAGACCGTTATGTAGGTCATTTCCTCGACGGGCAGTACGATGGACAAGGTACATTCACATGGCAAAACGGAGCCTCCTACACAGGACAATGGAAAAAAGACAAGCAACACGGTCGTGGAAAATACACCTGGGCAAACGGTGATGTCTACGAAGGAGACTGGTCCGAGGGCAAGATGGAAGGTCAGGGTACACTCCATCAAAGCGACGGCGTCAAGTACAGAGGAGGATTCAAAAACGGACTCAAAGAAGGCTACGGCATACTCGAAGATAAGGACGGACGTTACGAAGGCCAATTCAGACGGGGTGAAAAGGTAAAGTGATAGACAACCCCATAGTTCAAACAATCACGCGACAGTCTCATGATACACGACACAATCGACAAGTTAGGCACTTATACAGCCATAAATCCCCATTTCGCAACAGTCATACAATTCCTCTCCACACATGACCTTGCACAGCTCTCCTTAGGACATTACGACATCGTCGAGGGGCAAGTCAGTGTCAATATATTCCAGACTGCCCCCAAGGCATACAATCAAGCCCAAATGGAGGCACATCGTCAGATGATAGATATCCACGTCCCCATCAGCGGAGACGAGATACAAGGCTATCGTCCAGCCAGCGTCCTCACATCACAGTCATACGACCCTCAGACTGACAGCAGTCTCCACCCCGATACCCCCACCACATACTACACCGTAAGGGTAGGGGAGATGTCCATACACTTCCCCGGCGAAGGACACAGTCCTGCCATCACCACTCAAGGCATAAAAAAAGCAGTATTCAAAGTCAAAGTTTAACCGCCACAACCCATCCAGAGACAAACAACAAAAACAAAACGATAATTATGGCGACCAAGAAATCTGATGCCGAAAAGACATCCAAGACCACCCGGAAAGCAAACAGTGCGACAAGTAAGAAAGCCGTAGCAAAGAAGGCTCCTGCTAAGAAGACCACCAAGAAAACAGCAGCCGTCGAACCTGCCAAGCCACAAGTCTTGCGACTAATCAAAAATGACAAGTATTTGGCCGAGTATGCAGAAGCCATCAATGGTCGACATCAGTCTGCCCTCAACAAGATTTCTGAGCTCACTCAGAACGGCAAGGTGACCCTCTCAGACTTCGCCACAGGCTACCTCTACTTTGGACTACACAAAGAAGGCAAGAACTGGATACTCCGTGAGTGGGCGCCCAACGCTACAGCCATATATCTCATAGGAGACTTCAATGGATGGAAAGAAGACGGCCACTACGCCTTCAAGCGCGGAGACAATGGCAATTGGGAACTCAAGCTCCCGCTGCAGGCTCTAAAACACGGCGACCTCTACAAACTCAGCGTACACTGGGAGGGCGGACAAGGCGAGCGCATACCAGCATGGGTGCGACGCGTAGTCCAAGACGATGTCACCAAGATATTCTCAGCTCAAGTATGGGAACCAGAAACCCCATACGAGTGGAAGGTAAGCAAATTCAAGCCCAATACCAGTCCGCTCCTCATCTACGAGTGCCACATCGGTATGGGGCAGGACGCAGAAAAAGTAGGCACATACACCGAGTTCAAGGACAACGTCCTGCCACGCATACATAAAGCAGGCTACAACTGCATACAGATAATGGCTATCCAGGAGCATCCCTACTACGGCAGCTTCGGATACCACGTCAGCAACTTCTTCGCTGCCAGCAGCCGTTTCGGTACCCCCGAAGAGCTCAAAGCCCTCATCGACGAAGCCCATAGCCTCGGTATAGCCGTCATTATGGACATCGTACACTCACACGCCGTCAAGAACGAGATGGAAGGCATAGGCAACATCGCTGGAGACCCCTGTCAATACTTTTACCAGGGCGACCGTCGCGAGCACCCCGCATGGGACAGCCTGTGCTTTGACTACGGCAAGAACGAAGTCCTCCATTTCCTCCTCTCCAACTGCAAATACTGGCTTGATGAGTTTCATTTCGATGGCTTCCGTTTCGACGGCGTCACCTCAATGCTCTATTACAGCCACGGATTAGGACAAGCATTTGGTGGTTACGGTGACTACTATAACGGCAGTCAAGACGACAATGCCATAGTCTACCTCACCCTCGCCAACTGTCTCATACACCAAGTCAACCGCAACGCCATCACCATAGCCGAAGAAGTCAGCGGTATGCCAGGTCTTGCAGCCAGTTTCGAAGCCGGTGGCTACGGATTCAACTACCGCATGGCCATGAACATACCTGACTACTGGATAAAAATCATCAAGGAGTTGCGCGACGAAGACTGGAAGCCCAGTAGCATACTTTGGGAGACTACCAATCGCAGAGCCGATGAGAAGACCATATCATACTGCGAGTCACACGACCAAGCACTCGTAGGCGACAAGACCATCATCTTCCGCCTTGTTGATGCCGACATGTACTGGCACTTCAAGAAAGGCGATGAAAACTACACCGTAGAGCGCGGTATCGCACTCCACAAGATGATACGCCTCGTCACCTCATCGACCATCAACGGAGGCTACCTCAACTTCATGGGCAACGAGTTCGGTCATCCCGAATGGATAGACTTCCCACGCGAAGGCAACGGTTGGAGCCACAAGTACGCACGCCGCCAGTGGAATCTCGTAGACAACAAGGAACTCTGCTTCCATTACCTCGGCGACTTCGACCGAACCATGCTCAAGATACTCAAGAGCGAGAAGGACATACAGAAGACCCACGTCACCGAGATATGGCACAATGATGGCGACCAAGTCTTAGCCTACCAGCGAGGAGAGCTCCTGTTCTTCTTCAATTTCAGTCCGACACGTTCCTACACAGACTACGGCTTCATGGTCAAGGCAGGCACATACGAGTACCTTCTCAACACCGATGCCGTCAAGTATGGAGGCAAGGGATTCAACGATGACAGCCTCAGACACCTGACCATCTACGACCGCGACCTCGCCCGTGATGGAAAAGGTTGGCTCAAGCTCTATTTGCCAGCCCGTAGCGCCTGCGTACTACGCATGACAAAAGATTGAACCATAGACAGTTTTCTTGAACTGACGCAATACCTGACATGAAGTATCACTATAAGACCACGCAACAGATGGCTGGCTTCCTCGTGGGAGCCTGCCTTCTGTTGTTTGCCGTGTATTCCATGTCCACATTCTACGGCTACGGAGGAGACCTTGCCCTGCTGCTACACTACATGAAGTCAGGTCAATACGCCCCCGATACACGTAGCCTTGTAGCCATCATCGGGACAATTCTAAGTATCCTCCCAGCCCTAATACTCTATCGGGTCTTCGATTTCCCATTACGCTACAAAGCACTCGCCCTCTTACCATCATACATCATACTCGGAGTCCTCAGCGGCACATCTATCCAAGATGCAGCCAGCACAGATACCGTATTCCCCATCGTTACCACCATATTGTTGAGCCTCATCACCATCCTCGCTATCCTCGCAGCCCTCACCATCTACGAGAGTCGTTCCGAACATTCTCCCCTAAGCGTATATCTGGTCCCCAACATAGTAGTACACAGCGTAGGAATACTCTTTACCCTCACTCTCACCCCAGCCGACATTAGGCTCCATCAGCAACTCTACCTATCCCATCAACTGCACCAGCAGCACTATACCCAAGTCACAGCTCACCCCCACCACGCCATCAGCAGATCAGACCGCAATACCCTATCCATGTATCTATATGCCCTGAGCGTACAAGACCAGCTTACACAGCAACTCCACACCATCTCAAGCCACAAAGGTAGCCAGAGCCTTATACCCCAAGCTACTCCCCTGATGAGAATGCAGCAGATACCCCAAGCCATATATCGACACATCGGAGCTGCCCCCACCGCAGGCAGCCACCCCCCCGTAGCCATCTTTCTTGAACAGGCCATACACCAACGCATCGACACCCTCAGAGTCCGATACGGACAGTCAGCCCAGCCAGAATCAGAACCCATCATCCGATACTACCAGCCCGTCCTCACCCCCCAAGACCATCACCTCATCGACTATTACCTGTGTAGTCTGCTACTCGACGGCAAGACCGACGAGTTCTGCGCCGAGCTCCCAAAATACTATCCCATAGATTCACTTCTGCCCAAGGCATACACTGACGCCCTACAACAAACCACCCTCCCAACACAAGACAAACACTAAAAACAATCAACAGACAATATGCCCCAGATATCCCAACGAGGCAATCAAATGCCCGAATCACCAATCCGCAAGCTCGCCCCCCTTGCCACAGCAGCCAAGGAGCGAGGCGTACACGTATACCATCTCAACATCGGACAGCCCGATCTTCCCACCCCCAAGAGTGCCCTCGACGCTATTCGCAACATAGACCGGACCATACTGGAGTATAGCCCCTCACAAGGCTATCTCAGTTATCGCAAGAAGCTCGTCCATTACTACGCCACCTACAACATCAACCTTACCCCCGACGACATCATCATCACCAGTGGCGGCAGTGAAGCCGTACTGTTCTCTTTCCTCGCCTGCCTCAATCCCGGTGACGAAATCATAGTCCCTGAGCCAGCCTATGCCAACTATATGGCCTTTGCAATCTCAGCCGGTGCAGTCATACGTACCATAGCCACCACCATCGAGGAGGGCTTCTCACTCCCCAAGGTAGAGAAGTTTGAAGAGCTCATCAACGAGCGTACCCGAGCCATACTCATCTGCAACCCCAACAATCCTACAGGCTACCTCTACACACGCCGAGAGATGAATCAGATACGCGATCTAGTCAAGAAGTACGACCTATATCTCTTCTCTGACGAAGTCTACCGTGAATTCATATACACAGGCTCCCCCTACATCTCAGCCTGCCACCTCGAAGGCATCGAGAACAATGTCGTCCTCATCGACTCCGTCTCCAAGCGCTACAGCGAGTGCGGCATACGCATCGGAGCCCTCATCACCAAAAACAAACAAGTACGCCAGGCCGTCATGAAGTTCTGCCAGGCTCGTCTCTCCCCACCACTCATAGGTCAGATAGCAGCCGAAGCCTCACTCGACGAGCCAGCCGAGTATAGCCGTGAAGTCTACGACGAATACGTCGAGCGTCGCAAGTGTCTCATCGATGGACTCAATCGTATCCCAGGAGTATACAGCCCAATCCCAATGGGAGCCTTCTACACCGTAGCCAAGCTCCCCGTTGACGACGCAGAACGCTTTTGCGCATGGTGTCTCAGCGACTTTCAGTACGAAGGCGAGACCATCATGATGGCTCCAGCCGCAGGATTCTATACCACACCCGGGGCAGGCATCAACCAAGTACGCCTTGCCTACGTCCTCAAAAAAGAAGACCTCACACGCGCCCTCTACGTCCTACGCAAAGCCCTCGAAGCCTATCCAGGACGCACCGAGTGATCCACGATACTGCCACGCACACAAACACCATGATATACCAGATAGCACGCAGACTATACAGCCGAGGCAGTGGCACCAAAGCCACAGCCTCAGCCACCAACATAGCCACAGCAGGAGTCGCCGTAGGTATTCTCGTCATGGTGATCAGTCTCAGCATCACCACAGGCTTTCAAGAACAAATACGCCAGCGCGTAGCCCAGACTAGCGGACACGTCCAGATCATCAACTGTCGTGGCCTGTTTCGCAACAGTACCGACCCCATTCAGATTAACGACAGCCTATACAATGTCCTCAGCGCAATACCCGGAGTAAACAGCGTACAACGCTATGCCCAAACTCTCGGAATACTCAAGACCGACAGCACCTTTCTCGGCATTACACTCCGCGGCACAGGCCCCGACGCCCCACCAGCCTTCATCAGCCACCACCTCACACAAGGCATAATGCCCCACTATCAGACCACCAGTTCGTTCACACCAAACGACAGCATCATAATCTCCGAAAATACAGCCCTCCGTCTCAGACTTCACCCAGGCGACCGAGTCTACGCCTACTTCTTCAACCGAGGCACCCTCAAAGCCAGGCGACTCACCATAGCAGCCATCTTCCAAACCCACCTCTCAGACATCGACAACCAGATTGTTCTGGCAGACGCACGACTCGTGCAGCAACTCATGCAGTGGCAGCCCGACCAATACAGCGCAGCCCAGATAACCATCACCACCTACGACAGCATTCCGCGTATAGCCTCAGCCATCAACCGCCGCCTCATACATCACCGTGACCCCTACGGAGCCTACTACGCAAGTCCCACCGTCAGCGAACTACATCCGCAGATATTCTCGTGGCTAAGCCTCCTCGATACCAACGTCATAGCCATACTCATACTCATGACCCTCGTAGCCATAGTCACCATGACAAGCGGACTGCTCATCATTATCCTCGAGCGCACCCCCTTCATTGGCATCATGAAAGCCATGGGAGCCACCAACACCCAACTCCGACACATCTTTCTCAGCCTCGCCACCATCATTATCCTACGTGGAGTCATCATCGGCAACTCCATAGCCCTGCTACTCCTCATATTCCAGCACCACACCCATCTTCTCACCCTCGACCCCGTAAGCTACTACCTCAGTTACGTTCCCGTAGCATTCCCATGGGTCAAGATTGCCATAGTCAACATCGCCACCATCATCATCAGCACAGGAGCCCTTATCATACCCAGTTACATTGTGAGCCACATACACCCAGCGCGCAGCATAAAGTTCGAATAATACCCCACAGCCCCCACGACATGAAATACTACCAAGTCAAATTCAGTCTTACCCCCGACACTCAGGACGCCAGCGATATCCTCGCAGCCCTGCTTGCCGACATAGGATTCGAAGCCTTCCAAGACAATCTGACGGCATGGATACAACAACCACTGCTAGACTCAGAAGCCATCGACAAGCTCCTTGCCACATTCCCGATTGCCGATACCCACATCACCTACACCATCACTCAAGCACCAGACCAGAACTGGAACCAGCAATGGGAGCAAGACGGATTTCAACCCATAGACCTCAGTCCCGACATCGTCATACACGACACCCGCCACACCTCCATCCCTCCCGCACGCCACGATATCATCATAAATCCATGCCAAGCATTCGGCACAGGCAGTCACCAAACTACCCGTATGATACTACGTCAGTTGCTCCAGTTGCAAGACGACATACGAGATTGTCACGTTATTGACGCAGGCACAGGCACAGGAATCCTCGCCATCATGGCAAGCAAACTCGGAGCTGCCAGCGTCCTCGCCTACGATATCGACCAGTGGAGCGTAGACAATGCAAAACATAACCTCGACCTTAACCATATACACAATGTCCAGGTCAAACTCGGCGATTCAAGTCTCCTCGCAGCCCCCGACATACAGAAAGCCCATCTCCTCATCGCCAACATCAACCGCAATATACTACTCTCCGACCTCCCTCGGTTCGCCACCATACTCCATCCCCAAGGCCAGCTCATACTCAGCGGCTTCTATCGTCAAGATATCCCTATACTCCTCAAAGCAGCAGCAGCATATAATCTCACCCCCATACAGCAGCACCATGACCAAGAGTGGTCACAGCTCTTGCTGCGCAAGGGGTAGTTATTTAGTTATAATAAAGCAACCAACCATGAACAAAATACTTCTCACCCTTGCCCTCATACCATTTAGCCCTGTCGCCAATGTCTGCGCCCAAGTCCAAGACCCATATCTCAATGCACAGACAACCACTCAGGACGACATCTTCGGCACAGCACGCAGCGTAGCCATGGGCGGAGCCCTCGGGGCTCTCGGAGCAGATATATCCACCATCAGTGCAAACCCCGCAGGCACAGCCATGATGAGCGGAACAACCGCCACCATCACAGGAGGTGCTATCTGGCTGTCCAATGCCAATGATGCCACCCGACGAGGTTTCGGCGACACACAAGCCACATTCGACCAGTTAGGCATCGTCACCAGTATCAATACCAACGGCCGTGTGCGCAATGTCAATCTCGGATTCAACTACCAGCAACGTCAGAACTATCTTGCTGCCATATTCAGCACCATCAGTAGTGAAGCCTCATGGGCACACCAACTCTACAACATGAGCCAAGACGCTCTTACCACCCCATACGACCCCACCATCTACTACGATGCCAATCGCTACGGAGTCATCACCATCGACCACGATCAATGGTACACTAACACCCAAAGTCACAACACCATAGGAGAAACCACAGGTTCCATCAGAGGCTACGACATCAACGTCAGCGCAAACATCGACGACCGCTATTACCTCGGCTTCACCCTCGGCTTTGACCAAGTCATGCTCGACAACTATACAGACTACTACGAGTATCGCAGCGACGTCGACGATCCAAACATCAGCCACGACTTCGGATTCGTCAATGACCAACACGTGCGAGGCACAGGTGTCAATCTCAAATTCGGAGCCATCATACGCCCCCTCAAAGATTCCCCCCTACGTCTTGGCGTCACCATCGAGACCCCCACATGGTACACCCTAAAATACCACGACAACCAAAGCGTCATCACCCATTTCTACGAAGACCAGGAAGGTCAGCTCCACTACGACGGCAAAGAAATCTACGAACACTACAACGAGACTGACAACTATACCACCTACCGCCTCACAACCCCATGGAAATTCCGACTCCAGGCAGGCTGTACCCACAGCAATCTCGTAGCCTGGGGAGCAGAATACCAATACGCCACCCATACCACCTACCACCCCGACGTCCTCACAGGTCAGCACACCCTCCGTGCAGGCATCGAAATCCGTCCCCTCAGCTGGCTCAGCGTACGTGCAGGCTACAACTATATCAGCAGCATTCACCGCTCCGGAGCATATTGGGACCCCATAGAACTCAATCCCAACCTCACCCAACGTGAGAATGACCTTGCCATCGACTGTCCCACCAGTCTCCAGTACACCAACCTCAGCGACACCCACATCTGCACCGCAGGCATAGGCTTCCGCTACAAGAAGCTTACCTTCGATCTCGCCTACAAATACCGACATCAGAAAGGTCAGCACTACGCCTTCCACAGTACCAACAGCATCAATGCCCATGGTCAGCCCATCAATATGCCCTCAGGCGACATCAATCTCAGCCGTCAGCAACTCATAGCCACCCTCGGCATCAAGTTCTGAACACCCAAAAACACAAAAACCACACGAAAAACTTGCAATATTCCGCAAAAAGTACTACCTTTGCAAGCGCAAACCACGAAGATGCGGTAGTAACTCAGTGGTAGAGCGTCAGCTTCCCAAGCTGAAAGTCGCGGGTTCGACCCCCGTCTACCGCTCCAACCCCAACCCCTCAGGAGTCCAAGGCAATCCCCACACACCCCAGCCGAGGACTCCTGATTTTTT
>CALZJL010000004.1 GCA_945787625.1 uncultured Prevotellaceae bacterium | reverse complement strand
TTCAACTAAATGTTATAACGTTGCTCGTTAGTGGTTTTCGGACAGCCTCCCCCTCATCTGTAAAAATCTATACCCTTTACAATCCCCCCTCCTTTGCGGCATACCCCAATGCCGCCCCTGTTCGAGTACCCCATTGTCTATCTGTACCCGACCCAACCATCGTACACATACTAACCTAACTATACAACTAAACATCAATCATTTATGAAAAAACTATTACTTTTACTCCTGACGCTAATAGTCGGTGTGGGGAGTTCGTGGGGGCAAGTGACCCAAGAAGGTAATCTGGTCAAATTCTCCAGCATTGATCGAGCACCATCTACCGTAGCCGGAGCATCTGGTGTTGCTGGCTTTTCTTTGACCATACCACCTTCTGAGCAACTTCTAGCTGGTACCACAGTGAAGTTGAAATATATCAAGCTTGGTGCGCGAGCAAATACAAGAAATTATTTGGTGTTGTCTGATGCAGGAAATACTACAAAGGCTTCAACTGCCAAAACTGCATTGAGTGCAGCCGATAATAATTTTGGCAAAGCCAAATGGGTTAAATACACTTTCAATGATTTGGAATTAGTTGTAGGCAAGAAATATCCGGCTCATTTCCGGGATGGTGCTGGTGGATCAGCCACGAATCAAAAAGAGGATATTGCCTTAATGCCTTATGTAGAAGGATATCAGGTTTTTGCACAAACTACTTATCCAGATCGCACTATGTATTATGAGGTGCAGGTAGAAAAAGTTGACGCATCTGTTCCTACTGCTAATGTAAGCGCAAATTCTGATTGGAGCGGACTTTCTTTCACCCCTGCATTTGCCAATGCAGCTGCTATCCTGAATTTCACCAATGCAGCTACCGTTACAATGAATCAGGCAATCACCGCCACAGGTGTCAGTCTGTGGGGTTCTCATGCAGCAACATTTGCAACATCAGGAGAGGGCTCGCTCACATCCGCTGCAACTTACATTAATACCCCGACGACCATATCATCCTCTAATATCAATCTGGGCAGCTTCACAATCGGAGGGAGTGGTTCGCTGACTATTGATGGCACATCTTCAATCGTCACAGTAAACCCGGCCATGTTCAGTGCTGTCGCCAAGAACACCGTCACTTTCAAGGGCAGCAGCTCCAATGGTACATCCACCAGCCATGATGGTACGTTCAATAGCCTTGTCAGTGGGCATTTGATATACAGTGGAGGCACTCACAGCATGTCGCTCAAGAGTGCAAATGACACTAAAAAGTTCGGCACAGGAGCGACAGAAGACAATCCCACAATATGGATAAAGGATGGAGCCACTCTCAATGCTACATTGAAGGATCCATGCGGCTGGAATCACACAGCAGACATAGATGGCATCATTCGTGTTGACGAAGCTTCAACTCTGAACATTCTTACAAATTCCGACAACGGCACGATCTACTACTCTCAACGCCTTTATATGCAGCCGGGTGCGAAAGTATGTATAAATGCAGGACAAGCGGATAAATTCCGTATGAATGGTGGTACGGGCGAGGCTACGGCCCAGCTTTATATGCCAGCATCTTCAGTTGGTAGTGCGGTGGCGGAAATAGGGCATTCAAGCAATGGCAATATCTATCTGGCAGGTGATAATGTTGTGGGAGTGGCAGCCTCAATAGGCGAGAATTCTACCCTCAAGATTTCAGCTCCAATCAAGGGTGATGGAAGAACATTCAAGAAGTACGGTTTAGGCACTCTTTACATCACGGGTGCAGTCACCAATACCCAGTTTGGCATCGAAGCAGGCACACTCAAGACCAGCGTAAATCTCGGCACAAGTACCACCCTCTCCGCTGGAGCAAATCTGGTAGTTGATGGAGGCGCAACAGAGCCGCTCGCATTCACAATGCCTGCAACAAACGATGGCGCTACCACCATCACTTCAGGCGTAGTCAGAATTGCAGCTGGTACAGAGGGTGCAAACATCACCGTCAGCAATGGTGCTACCCTGCAACTGCAAGTGACAGACCTGCAAATCAAGGCAGGTTATGATGCAAGTGCAGTCAGTGGTGAAGGCAATGTAATTTTCGTAAATTCAGAAGGGACGCAGATTACTACCAATGTATCTGGTAAAATCCTTTCGCCTTCAGCCAACATCTGGTCGGCAGGTGCTGCAGAAGCCGAAAACACCACCTCAACCGCAGCGCGATGGTCTCAGGGAGTAGTACCCACGTCTGCAGACGATGAGGTAGTTGTCTTCATGGTAAACGAGGATGCCACAATGACTGTAGACAACACCCTTACGCTGGGTAGCATCTACGTCAAGGGTACGGCAGGCAAGACACTCACCATCAAGTCTGCTTCAAGCAACAACATCTCAATCGCCAACATGCTTGTAAGTTCCGGAGTCAAGTTAGATTTGCAATCCGGTATTTCCATCTCTGCTGGTATAGAAGTGGAGTCTGATGCAACGATGGGCATTACCATCTCAGAAGACAAGACCATATCCAACATAATTTCAGGCAATGGCGGTGTGGAAATCAGTTCAAGCGACACGTCGACTCCACGCGTAGCTACATTCTCTGGTGCGAATACTTTCAAGGGAGGTTTGACCGTCAATCAGGGCATTACAGCTAAGACGACCACCTCAACAGGATTTGGCAGCTATACCTCAGGTGCCGCACTTGATGCCCTCTCTACCATTACCATCAAGGATGGTGCAGCCATAGACATCAAAGGAACGCAGAACTATTGCTACAGATACATCATCAGCGGCACAGGTGTCAACAATTCTGGAGCTATGTACAACAGTGGTAGTGAAATAGGGACCGGTGCACGTCAGGCCAGCTCTATCACTTTAACAGGCGATGCGACCATAAACTGCGCTGCCACATGGGGATTGCTCGCCAACGGATATGGAGATACAAAGTTGGAATTGAATGGTCATACCCTGACAAAGACAGGAAATGCAGCCTTGCTGCTTGTCTCTACCTCTAAGGACGCGAACACGTCTGGCACATTGGTAATCGCGGAAGGCTCATTGCAGACCTATAACAGCAAGACCTGCAATCTTCCTACATACGATTTGATTATCCAAGATGGCGCAAGCTATACAGAAGCAGCCGACCTGACCGTCAATCACATCAGAATACCAGCAGGTGTAGCAGTATCACGAGTCAGCACGACGACCTACGATGGTGCAGGCACCATTACCTTAGGTGGTGCTATATCAAATCCCACATCCAACAAGTATTTAGATTCATGGACAGGAACAGCAAAACTGACAGGTACGCTCACAAATGTTGACCTCAACAAGCTCGGTAACGCCAATTCTACCGTTGAGTTCAATGGAGCAAGCGGATATCTATTGACGGGCACAAATACAACGATATCTACCAACATCAAGCTGACAGACCCCACTTCAACTACAAATGCATTCTCAAGCAACAACGGTAATGGAAACGATGTCAGAACCTTTGCAGGCAAAGTAAGCGGTACTGGTACTATGGCAAGAACTGCTGCCGGCACTCACCAGAAGTTCGTATTTTCAGGCGATGTAAGCGAGTGGACAGGAGCTTTCAAGCATACTAGAGCAGGAGATAGTGACCAATACACGACAGTAGAATTTAAAGGCAATGCCACAGAGATAAATGCAGCAATTGCAGAGTCGGCGGGAAGCAACGGCAAGTTGTGCGTCAATATCACAAACGACAATCCTGTAAACATCAACAAGACCATTAGCAAGACAACCACCCTTGAGCTCACACTCTCAGGCTCAGGCACCAAGACCTTTGCAGCCAATGTCGATGCAACCAAGATTACAGCCCCGGCAAGCGCAAAGATAGGCATCAGTGGAGCAGCAACCACCATCACCACAGGTAGCATAGTCACCCTGACCGCTCTTGATTTGGTTGTAAGCGATGAAGATTTGGCGGCAATACCTGTCGACGAAAGCCGTACCGTAATTTCATGCTCTGGAGCCAATAGCGTAGGGACACTTACCCTCAATGGAGCAGAGAAGTACGTAGCAGTAGGAGTGACGTATACGGCAGTAAAGAATGGCAATAATATCGAAATCCAAGCATCTGTAGAGCGTACTACCGCCAAAGGCAAGTTCGGTACCGTGTGTCTGCCATACGCAGCAGAGGCAGACGGTGCAGACCTCTATACCGCAACAGTACAGGCAGACAAGGTTGTTCTCACCTCAGTCTCAGGCAATGAGATGCAGGCAGGCAAGCCGTACATCTACTACAGCACGGCAGATGGTGGCAGCCAGACATTCAGTAAGAAATCAGGCGGCGCAACCGTAGCATCACCAGCCAACGGCACAGACGGTCTCATGGGTACATTCACACCGATGACAGCCCAAGCAGGTACATACGTGCTTCAGACCATCGAAGGCGTGCAGAAGTTCCGTCAGGTAGAGAGCGGAAAAGAACCCACCGTAGGAGCATACCGCTGCTATGTAGTAACCCCGACCAACTCAGCCCGCGAGATGAACATTGAGTTCGGTGATGCCACAGGTATTGATGCCCTCAACGCCATCATGAGCGACAAGGCAGAGATATACGACATCGCAGGTCGCAAGCAGGATGGTCTCCGCAAGGGTCTGCAGATAGTAAATGGTGTTAAAGTCCTGGTAAAGTAACATTAATTAAACGCTAAATTAAGATGAAAAAGAAATATATCCGTCCCGAAAGCCAAATCTTCGGACTGCCAAAAGACAATTACCTCATGGCCACAAGCATAGGTATAGCCTCAGACGAAAATGCGAAGCAAGACATCGAGGTAGAAGCCCGAGATGAGTACATCGGCAGCAGTGCCGTCTGGGACAGCGAATGGTGATACATTTCGTTGTTGAGAAGATTTTGTTAATTGATGTTGGCAGGGCCGCCCATGAGGGCAGCCCTGCTTTTAGATGTATACAGCCAAGGAGACGTCAGCGCTTTCGCTCACACGAGCGACAGAATATCTCTGAGCCAGTCGCACATGAAAAGCGGAATGTTTATGATATTGCCATTGACCATCATGTTTTTCATAGAGAATCTGAGCCTCAATGTCGGAGAATACTTGTCTTGATATACTTTGAGGCTTTGTCCCGAGACATTCCCCTCGGCCTTCACCTCAATCGGCAGAATCTCCATTCCATTCTGTACAAGAAAGTCGACCTCAGCCTTATTTCCCGTCAATGTCCAATAGTGTGGCGCATAGAATCCCTGCGCCAGCAGAGAAGCGAGAACGTAGTTCTCTGCCATCGCCCCCTTGAACTCCTTGAGAAGGTCTCCCTTTGCCACTACAGCCTCTGGAGGCAATTCTGCCATTGTGCGAAGTATAGCCAAATCAAGCATGTAGATTTTGAATGCCGTCGTATCTTCGTAGTGTTTCAGTGGCAGTTGAGGCGTCTCGCTTACAAATACACGATACACCATTCCCGACAATACAAGCCAGTCAAGAGCAGATTCATATTCACGGGCTCTTGCACCTTCCCTGATTACCCTAAAAACGAATTTCTTATTCTCGCGAGATAATTGTGAGGGAATGCTGCTCCATATTTCTCTGATTCTTGGTATATCTTTTGCGTCAACATGTTTTGTGAAGTCAAATTCATACGATTTTCTGAGGTCATGTAGAGCAGTCTCAATCTTCTCCATGCCAGCACCGTCCAGCATGAGGCTACAAGGTCTGGGGAGTCCTCCGCATACCTGATAGCGTCTGTATTGTTCCGTCAATCTGTTGAATAATATCTCTGGCAGAGGTTCCAAACTGGACAGATGCGACTCCAGTTGTCTCATGAGAT
The DNA here is from genome assembly GCA_945787625.1 of uncultured Prevotellaceae bacterium. The sequence goes on along the minus strand of CALZJL010000004.1, from coordinate 19,920 downwards.
TCAGATCGCTCATCCTCAGAAACTCTCGAAACGTCACAGGATACATTTCCATGAAGCAGACCTTGCCCACAGGAAACGTATCATTGCTGATGTCATGAGATGAATCATTGCTCCTTGTCTTTCTATTGACAGCGACGCCAAGCAAGGAACCAGCAGCGATTACATGATAAGCGGGAGCGTCCTCCTTGAAATACTTCAGGGCATTAAGTGCAGCTTTACAGTCCTGAATCTCGTCAAAGAACAAGAGCGTATCGTTCTCTCGTATAGGGACGTCAGTATATAGCTCCAATTCACCGATTATCCGTTTTACATCTTTGGTTGATTCGAAAATGTTTTTCAGCTCATGTTGTTTGTCAAAATTGAAGATAGCGGTATGCTTGTAGTGAGTCCGCCCAAATTCAGTGACTACCCATGACTTGCCAATCTGTCTGGCTCCCTGAATGACCAATGGAGAGCGGTCGCTCTCTTCCTTCCATGCTTTGAGTCTACCTATTATTTCTCGGGTGATTAACATGTACACAGATGTATTTTGTTTCGTGAGCAAAAATACTAAAAAAAGGAGAGAAATCACACTTTAGGTGCGAAAAATGTGAGAAATCCCACATTTTTCGCACCTAAAGTGTGATTATCGGCGTATCACCTTGCCGCTTCCAGAGATATAAATACCGCGCAGAGACGTGGAGCTTCCCACCCTGATTAGACAGGACGTAACATTCGCCAGCGCTAGTTAATGTCTACCATATTGCCGTCAGCATCGTCGACATAGAGATCGTCAAGGGCCGAGTTGTTATCATCGCTGCCAGGCGAGAAACTGTCGGGGTTGTTCTGGGGAGTGCCGAGTATGAAGTCGCGCGATTGTCCACGGCCGAGGGTGATAACCTGATTAGCGTTGCGCGGACTGAGACTGATGGTCTCGGTCTCGGTCTCGCCGTTCACCACATATTCTATCTTGAACTGAGGCTTCTCGGCAGAGGCAGAGTAAGTATAAGGCAAGACTATAGCCGTAGCCACCACCGTATCAGCATTGTTGCTTGCCGACAAAACTTTGTTGGTATACTCAGCCATCACTACCTCATCCAGAGTGTGGCCATTAGCAGGGAATACGTAGTTCTCCTTCGCATCGTCCAGCCCGACAGCTGAGGAGGAGATGCTCTTGGGAACATTCCGAGCCTTTACAGAAGAGACAGTCAGAGAGCTAAGCCTCTCGGCCTCGGTCTTGTCAGCATTGATGATTTCAAGCAGACTGGCAGGAGTGAATTTCAGCACAATGCGCGAGAATTGATGGCGCATAGACAGAGTGACAGGCGTCTTGCCGTCATATACAAACGAGTTGCTGTAATCCCGGGGAGTGCCGAGTATGAAGTCGGAGGCCTTGATGCCAGCCTCGTTAGCCTGGGAGTCAGATATCTTAATCTCATGGGGGACCTGAGGGGGGACCTGAGGACTGAGCATCAATTCCTCATACGTCATCCCATCTTTATATGGAGCGTAAGCAATCACCACTATCCTGCTGTCCTTGACAAGCATAGGCTCCGTCATGCCCCTGTCGCTCAATTTATCGGTATCGGCAAAGGTCAGACTCCCATCATCCGCCGAATACGTATACTTGAGATTTTCGTATTTCAGATACTTATGGATGCTGAAACCCGACCCCGTGGCAGTGGCAAAACTATTGTCGTCGTCATCGAGGATGAACACACCTATCTCGGTCCTGTCGTCAAACGAGTTGTCCTGCACATCTGTCGAAATGGCACGGGTCGACACCTCAAACGTCGGAGCCACACGCAGCTTCAACGCCACCCACTCGACACCCTGATTGTCGGGCACGGGAGTCTCAGAGCAAGCAAAGAGCAGCACCGACACCACAGCCAAGGCTGCGAGTCGCGACCAGTGTTTCAATCCAAGTATATGTAGCAGACAGTATCTCATCGATTATCAAGGTTAGAAGTTGTAGCGCGTACCTATGTTCACGCCAAGTTTCAGATTGGCCTTGCGGCCATAGTCAGGCATCGGTATCACACCTGCGCCGACATTGATTTGGGCTATGCCCTCGGCAGTCACATCCCAGTGTCGGGTCAGCTTGAGAGCCAACATAGTGCCACCCACGAGCCCCATGCCAATCTTGCCCTGAAAGCCCTCGCCGCTCACTATGGCAGAGATGGCAGGCCCGGCCTCAATATACATGGTCAGAGGGTTGCGCTTGTCGCGTCCGGTCCAGAGGTTGGTGGCGTTGAGCATATACAGGAAGCGCGCGTCTACCTGCTTGAAAGGCACAGCCTCGCCGAGCTGCGACATCTTGCGGCTGTACATCTCAAAGTCGGCGTCGACCTTCACGCTATGCAAGCGGCCGAAGTCGTAGCCTCCCGTCAGAGCCAAGGCAGGCTGCATGCCGCCATTGCCGTCGAGGTATGTGCGCTGGCCTTGCTTGGCAAACCCCACATTCAGTCCCGCCCAGAAACCGCGGTGAGCGCGAGGCACATCGGTCGAGGTCGTGGACACGGGAGCGATGGGGCGAGTGACACGCGCACCTATGCTCAGCGACACAATCTTGTCGACCCGCGACTCCGTCTCCTTGAAGGTCTCATTCTCAAACCAGTATCTGTTTATCTCGATGCGAGGCTCCACAAACAAGTGAGTATTGCTGCCTATGCGATACAAGCCCGTAAGCGCAGTGGTAAAGCCCACGTAGGCAGAGTTGGCAAACTCCGTCTTCATCGACGAGCCGAAGGTCATGCCGAGCGATATGTTGGCGTCCCACGGAGTGGGATTCTCCCTGCGACGTATGCTGGCAAAGCAGTAGAGAGGGTCTACGAGGAGTTCGAGCCTGCCGCCCACGTTGGTATACGATATGGAGCGCTCGAAGTCGGAGTCGTAGCTCCAGCACCCCTGACCTATGCCGAGAGCCATGCGAGCCCCCAAGCGGCTATTGAGCCAGTAGCCGCCGCCGAGCTGGGCGCCATAGCCCATGGTGTTCACACCGTTGGCCTTCTTCTCGTCGATGCCCATGAGCCAGTTCATGCCCATAGCAGTCTCGGCAAACCATCCACGATGGCCTGGCATATCGTCCTCGCCGCGCACGAAGCTGCGTAGCTGCTCAGAGCTGAAGCAGTAGCGCATACCTACATTCATGCCATACTTGATCTGATTGAGTCGCGAGCCAGAGCCAGGGTTTGCCGCGCCCGAGATATTGTACTGCGCCAAAGCCTCGGCTGTCAGCTCGACGCCATTGCCTATGCCATACGAAGCCATCACAGAGCCATTCAGACCGAGCGCCGCCTTGCCCTTGAACGACCTGTCGAGCCCCAGCAGCTTGCGTGTGAACTTGGCGGAACTCTGACCCTCGGCAGGGGCTATGTGCTCGCCTGCGACCACCGTCACCGCGGGTCCGGCTGTCAGCCAGAGGTTGAAACGACGGCGCGAGTCGTAGCCCTGGAGGAGGTTGTTGAGGTTGAGCATATAGTTGAAGCGGAGGTCCCACACGTTGAACGTGTTGTCCCAGAGAGCCGTACCCGTGGTCGTGCGGTTGAGGAAGTCCAGCCCCGTGAAGTCCGACATCACCGTGGTGTTGACGTGCTGGTACTCCATGCCGAAGCGTAGGCTGGCATACTTCTTCCAGTCGTAGCCCACGACGAGGCCAACGGCAGGGTAGAGTGTGCCCTGTCCCGGAGTGTGCCGCCCCAGCCCCTCCTGCATACGCATGGCTCCGGCGTTGAATCCGAACCACCAGCGCGGCACAAACTCGTCGCCGCCCTTGAAGCGCAGGCTCGGAGCTGTCATGTAGAGGCGTGTGCCGATGCTGAGCGAGACGACGTTGTCGGTAAAGCGTTTGCTGTTGTTGGTGTTCTGATAGGGGATGTCGTATTGAGCCATCGTGTAGCGTGGCTCGATGTAGAGATATGTGCCCGGATTGCCTACGCGCAGCAGACCCTGCAGAGCCGTGGTGAAGCCGTAGTAGTACATGCGGAAGGGGCCGTCGGTCGTGGGGTTGACGCCCGACTTGCGCATCCAGCCGAACTCGCCGCCTGCCAGGACGTTGAACTCAAAGAGATGTCCGCCCTCTTTCTCGCGCCAGCGGCGTGAGATGTTAAGCGGGTTGATGAGCACCTCGGCACGCCCACGCATCATGGCCTGCGCCTTGGTCTGGGTCACGGGGACATCGTCGAGGACGGTGGTCTGCTCGACTTTGTAGTTGAGCGTGGTGGCACCGATGCCTATGCGCAGACCGACAAAGGGGTTCATCCAGTAGCCCACAGCGATGTTGTAGTCATAGCCGAACTTCTTCGACAGGTCGGAAATGCCCGAGGTGGCCACACCCGACGAGATGTCGAGAAACATCTTGTTCTGAGTTGAGTCGGTCATGTGGAAGCGTGCTACCCTCTCTTCGAGCGAGAATCGCGCTCCAGCCCATACGCCGTACATGAGATTGATGCCGTCGGGATTGTTGCGCCCCAAGACATCGTCCAGACTGCCTTGCAGACCCACGTAGGGCTCGGCATAGACGCTCAGAAACCGTCCAAGGTGCATCTGTGCGTTTACACCGATGTAGGCGTAGGGTAGGGTCTTGTTGACGTTGGGCAGCCGAGCCATGCGCATACCTGCGCCTACTACTGCCCCGGCGTCAAACATACGCTTGGGGTTGTAGCCCAGCATATAGTCCGTGAGACTCGCCTCGTAGTCGAGACCGACCGACATGGTGCTCGCCGTGTGCTCGTTGTTGGCATAGCGGTAGCCGAAGGCCGAGCAGTTGAGCCTGAGGCTGTGTATGGGCGTGAGCCTGTAGCCAATGTGTGCGTCAAAGCCTGTCGATGTGACTCCGCCCACATTGTCGGAGATGGCATTCACGCCGCCGCCCACGCCGAGATACAGCCTGCGCCACCATGACTGGCGCATCAGCAGCGTGTCGGCCCCACGCGGATTGTAGCGCTTTTGGTGCATGACCTCATCGGGCGAGAAGCTGACGGTCGAGACCTTTGCGGCCTTTTCGTCGTCTTGCTCCTGAGCCGCTACGCAGAGAGGCATGAGCGCGAGCAATATGTAGGATATAATTACGTATCTTCTCATTTTATGATATAGACAAAGCTGACTCCTATCTGGTAGGGCAGTACCACCCACCCCTTGTAGTTATAGTCGGGAATCTCCGGTAGGTCCTTGTCGGTATTGAGGTGTCGGGCATGACGATGATAGTATAGCCCTACGCCGCCGTGGAAATCTATGGAGATGCGCTTTGTCAGCCAGTAGTTGTAGCCTACGTTTATACCGGCACCGTAGGCAGAGCCGTTGTAGACGGTGGCACTCGGGCACACCTCGTAGCGGGCTATCGTGGCACCCGCGCCGATGAAGAATTTGGAGAACGTGCTGCCGCTCAGCCAATAGCGGAACTCGGGCACGATGCCCCAGGCCTTGGCGTGGTCCATGCCGTAGATATACCATGTGGCAAAGCCGTTCACTCCCACCGAGGTCTTGCTGCCCGTGGCTATCTCTATCCCTATGTTGGGTACGAGCGCCAGGTCAAACAGCGCGTTGGTCTTGACTGCCAGCATCTGTGCGTTTGCAGCGCCATGCACCGTGAGGCATACGAGCATCGTCAGTAGGATTTTTCTCATCACTATGTCTTAGTAGTAGTAAATCGTAGTATAGTAGGTTTGTCTGGGATTTTTTGACAGGGCTGGAGCTCCAGCCTTTTGGGGCATCAGCCCCAGCCCTGTGATATGGTTATCTTGTATTGCTACAGGAGTTTAGTTATGGTTAAAGGTTCTCTGGCTTGTCATCGGCAGCATCACCGCCAATCCAAACATCACCACCTGGTGCCCATTCTGTCAGCTCAACAGTAGCTGTGATTGGCTGCAGACCATAAACCGTAATCTTGATATTGTAGCTCTTGCCTTGAGCAAAGACATCGCCGTCTTCTGCGCTTGTGGGAGCTTTCAGAGGGTATTTAACTTGCATATTCTCAATGAGGTCATCTGCTTGAGTAGGGTTTTGTGGATCCAAAGGATCATCAAACTCTCCATTTCCATTTGTGTCGCGCACGAGTACCTTGTAGTTGAGAACCATTTCATACTCAGCTTCGCCTGGAGCTACAAACATTGGAGAACCGATTTCCTCGGAGTAGTTTTCTCCATTCTTAATAGGCTGCAACCAGTGTTCGATATCACCTACAGCAAATGCTTCGAGAGGTACCAAATTATTTTTAATAGAAGTTAAAGGAGCAGGATCTGTGCCGTCACCAATGATATTTGTAGGAGATTGCATCAGAGTAAAATCATTCCTATAATATTTCTGAGTCAAATCAAGAGCACCTTCATCATAAGTGTCGTCATCAGGGCTTACTGTATCTGTGCCTGTTCTCTTCCACTGGATAAGACTCGTGTTAGAAGGATTGGCCTTGTATGCAACAATCATGCGACCTTTGTTTCTGACATCCTTGATAGTAATACCTGTAATCTGGATGTTCTTTGCCAACTCATCACCTCTGAAGATGGTGAAGGTGAGACGAGAGAGAAGGTGCTTCATAGAGATGTTGGGGACAACATCATGGCGTGCTGACTTTGCAGAGAACCCTTCGGTATAAGTACCGTCACGTTCAGCTTTACCAGCAAGCAAATCTTGAGTACCGTCAATATCAAAATCGACTGTCATCTCAGTATTGGCATCATTTTTCACAATCAATGGATACTCTTCATCAAGATCTTCTTCAGGGTAATTATATTCACCACCTGGATTAGAGGCTTTGTAGAAAGGCTCGTTGTTGGTATTAACAGCAGCATCATCAATGTGGTAAGCGAAGAAGTCGCTTGCACCATTGATAGGATAGTAGCGCCATACACCCTGATTTCTGTACCAGTCGTTGTTTCCGAGGTCATCAGTATGGTTGTAGATCAAGTTCCAAACGCTGTTCACATTATCCCATTGTGGACGTGCCCAAATAGCACCGTTGAGTTGCTCTCGCAGCCATGGACCTTCACCGTTGAGGTTTGTGAATCCCCAACTGTTGTTTTCTGGGTCTTCGGCAGCGATGTCTGCTGCTGCCAAGCAACGGGTGTCGCTTGATGTCATGAGGACATAGAGCTTCTCGTTCTGCCATGTCGTTCCGTTATCACCACCGACATTGCCAGTGCCACGCGTGCGTGAACCTACCTCTACGGAGGTGTTGTTGCCTGTCATTGACAGGGAGATTGGAGCAAGATCCTCAGTACCGGGGAGTACGTTGCCCTCGCCTGCGGATGGAATTGACTCGCTGGAGCAGCTGCACATAGCAGCGGCGATGGCTCCAATTGCAAAATAACTCTTTTTCATAATTTAAAAGAATTAAGGGTTAATAAAAGGGTTAATTAATAATTGAATTGATATTCTTTTGTTTATATCTCGTTTTCTTTTTGTTTTGCGGTTTGTATTACTTTTCGCTGCCTCCGAGGTCTATGTCGATGTCGCCGCCGTCTTCCCATGACATTCCGATTGAGACTTCGAGGGTTATCTTGGACTTGCCGTAGACGGAGAGTATGATGTTGTAGACGGAGCCTGCCTTGTAGGTGATGGGGTTGCCGTCTTTGTCTACGAAGGGTAGGACTACGGTCTGGTCGTAGTTCATCCAGAGGTCGAGGGGCTTGTTGTCTACTTCGGGGCCGCGGCCGAGGTGCATGTGGCCGTCGGCGCCTTTGGTGGTGAAGATGCAGCGCGACTTGATGTCGAGGGCGAAGTTTTCACCGTCGGGGAGTATGGGGGGGAGGAGGAGCTTGCGGCAGAGGAGATGGGGCTTGTTGTCGCCAACCCAGTGGGAGGATTCGGGCATGACGTCGATGCCGCGATCGGCGTATGTTCGTGCTTCGTCGGCGAGGAGGGTGAAGTCGTTGTGGCCTATCTTGGAGGCGTGCTCTGCGGTGAAGTCGTTGTTCTGCATGGGGCGCGGTATGATGGTGGCGGGGAAGCGTACGGCGTCGCCGGCTTTCTGTATGAGCCTGCCTGACTGGGCTGCGCTGATGTAGGTGTCGCGCTCCCAGGTGTCGTCGGCTACGGTGATGTCTATCTTGTCGTGGGTCTTGATCTTGACGCTGTCGATGAAGACGTCGAGGAAGTTGAAGGTCATCTCGTCGCCGATGAAGGCGCCTTTGACGTAGATGTCGAAACGGCAGAGGAGGTGGTTGGCGTTGTAGATGGGCTGGAGGCCGCGGTTGCCGGCGAGGCGGTTGTAGAGGTGGTTGATGCCTCCCTGGCGTAGGGTGGTGGAGAGGGGCTCGTCGGGGAGCTGGGAGATGGCGTCGTCGTATTGCTTGTCGCTGTGGTAGGCGAAGCCGTGGATGAGGTCTGTCTCGCCGTCGAGGGTCATGGTGCAGCTTATCTTGTCGCGGCTGACGCGGTCGAAGGTGACGGGGCGGTTGTCGGTGCCGAGGAGGAAGAATTTGTAGCGGTAGAACTTGTCGTCGTCGTTGTGGTAGTGGCTGACGGGGACGCTCTCGGGGTCGGCGGGGTCGAAGGTGGAGTAGAAGACGGTGTGGCCTTGCTGGTCGGTGAGACCCATGGGGACGTCCCAGAGGCAGGCGGCGGTGCCGCTGCCTTGCTGCTGCTGGGCGAGGGTGTAGTCGGCGCTGCCTCCGACGTCGTTGCGGGTGAGGAGGCCGAAGGTGTGGAAGCGGGTGTTGAGCCAGTGGTCTTCGTCGTCTTGCCAGGGGCCGTAGTAGCCACCGTCGCTGGCGCGGGTGGCGCTGGGGTCGGCGGGTTGCTGTATGCTGTAGAGGTGGTCGGTGAAGGTGGGCAGGATGAGGACTTTGTGTATGTCGAACTCTTCGGGCGATATTACATTGCGATCCCACTCGGCGACTTCTTCGTAGAGGACGTCGTATGATTGGCTGCATGAGGTGATGAGCAGCGCGCCGATGATTGCTATGATTGCCTTCTTGAGCATGGTCGTGTGTGTATGTGTCGTTTAGTGGGTGTTTAAATGGTGTCTAAATGGTGTTTTATTCGATTTCGTCTTCGATGGTGGTCTCGTCGAGCCATTGGTCGATGGCGTCGCTGGCATTCGACAGGCGTTTCTTGGTGATCTCCATCTCGCTGGTGATGTCGAGGGTGAGGTGGGGGGTGGTCTGGACTACTTCGCGGTTGTCGTTGTAGAGGACGGAGGGGTTGTCGGTGAGGACGTGGTAGAGGTTGATGGTGCCGTCGAGACGACGGTGTTTGATCTGGCCGCTGTCGTCGGGGAAGTGGACAAAGACGGAGACGTTGAGTATGCCGGGGCCTTGGAGGTTTTCCTTGACGGAGTTGCGTACGAGGCCGAGGGGATAGATGGTGCCTGTGGCGGTTATCTTGTCGGGGGCGGGCTGGGTGAGGGTGGTCTCGAAGATGCCTTGGTAGGTGCGGTTGACGTTGAGGGTGCTGCGCTCGACGTTGTAGCCGCCGATGATGCCGCTGATGGCGCAGACGATGCTGTCGACGGTGACGTCGGGGTCGACGATGGTGGCGTGGAGGTGTATGTCGACGGTCTGTATGATGGGCTCGGGGCGGAAGTCGATGGTGTAGAGGTTTTGGTGGGTGGTGTGTTGGTCGATGCTGACGGCGCTGCGGGCGATGTAGGAGATGTTGCGGTAGCCGATGTCGACCCAACTGCTGTAGTTGTTGCGGTCGTACCAGTATTTGTATTTGGGGTCGATGTCGATGAGTTGCTTGGTGCTGAAGAAGAAGATGTCGGTGGACTTGTCGTCGATGTCGACCATCTCGGTGGCTGCTTGGATGGAGGCTTCGGTGGAGGTGAAACTGAGGAAGGTCCAGTCGCCTGCGCCGAGGAAGATGCTGTCGCCGATGGTCTGGCTGTCGGAGTAGTAGATGGTGTCAAGGGGGGTTATCATGCGTCCGTGGCAGTGGCCGTCGTGGGTGGGCTGGCTGCTCCAGTTGCTGGCGACTTTGCTGTGGAACATGGGGCGTATGCCTATGACGACCATGCTGTCGGGTATGGTCTCGTCGCTGATGCCGCTCCAGTCGAATTGTGTCACTATCTGTGCCATGTGGGGGTGGTCGGCTTCGCATAGCTCAAGCTCGGCGCAGCTATATGTGGCTGCGAGGAGTGCTACTGCTATGATGTGGAGCACGGTGTGACGTAGTATGGTTTGTTGGTTGCTCATGGAGGGGGTAGCCCTTGTTGTTTGGTTTTTTTGTCGTTTGGTTTTTTTGTTGGTTCCTTCGGGATGCTCTCGGGATTCCTTCGGGATTCTCCTTGGGTTTTTAGGGGGCTGGGGTTTCTGATTTTTCTGGGTTCTCTGGGTTCTCTGGAGTCTCAGGGGTTTCTGGGTTCTCAGTCTTCTCAGGGTTCTCTGGAGTCTCTGGGTTCTCTGCCTTCTCTGCCTTTTCCGGGGTTTCTGGTGTGTCTGAGTTGTTTGTTTTCTTGTCTTGTTTTACTTTTTTTGACTTGGTGGGTTTGTCTTTCTTTTCTTTCTTATCTGGTTTTTCTGGTTTTTCTGTTTTCTCTGCTTTTTCTTTCTTTTCGGCTTCTTTTTGTGCCTTGGCTTGGGCTGCGGCTTGCTCTTTGTCGTCTTTGAGCTTTTGCTTGGCTTGCTCTTCGAGGTATTTGGCTTGGTCGGCTTCGGAGATGCCTTGGAAGAGGCGTAGGTAGAGTTTTTGGTCTTCGCCGGTGAAGACGGTGTCGGGGTTGAGGCGACGGGCTGCTTCGAGACGGCGGCGGTGGAAGGCGTCCCAGAAGTCGCCTGTTTCTTTGTTTTCGCGTGTCTTGTCTTTCAGTAGCTGTTGGAGCTCTTCGCGCTGGCGCTTGACTTTTTCTTGGTAGTTGTTGGCGTCGTTGGCGCGTTGGTTGTATTGGGTGACTACTTTTGCGAAGTCGTCGATGAGGCTGCGGTCTACTTTGTGCTTGATGCCGCGCCAGCGCCATACGAGGCTGACGTGTACGTCGTGGAGGACGGGGTAGGGGGCTATCTTGAAGCCTGAGCAGCTGCTGAAGTTTGGGTGGGGGGTGTGGACGTAGTGCTTGCTGTAGCTGTCGTAGGTGTAGTCGCAGTAGCGGACGGCCATGATGCCGATGGCTACGCCGAGGTCGAGGTCGAGGCTGCCTTCGCGGGGGTACTTCTGGGGGAAGAGGGGTATGGTGTAGCCTCCGAGTATGCCTGCACCGAAACCGATGCCTTGCTTGCCTCGGCCGTTGAGGGCGACGCTGTAGTTGTCGAAGCCTGCCCAGACGCCGAGGTAGTAGGCGCGCCAGTTGCGGGGATTGTCGAGGGTGCGGCCTGAGGTGATGTTGCGGCGTATCTTGTGGTAGTTGTTGTAGAGCCAGCGGCGGAACTTGCTTTGCTTGGTGCCGAGGGAGTCGTCGGCAAAGTCGAGGGAGTCGCGCTGGGCTTGGGACATGTCGGGGGTCTCGCGTATGCTGCTCATGTGGACTCCTTCTTGCTTGGCTCGGCGTGCGAGGCCGTCGTTGTAGTATTTGATGCCGGCGAGGGTGTCGGCGTTGTAGTAGGCTGCGTTCTTGCTGTTGGTGACGATGCGGACGAATTCGTCGTGGTAGTCTTTGGTCTTGCCGTATTTGCCTGTGCGCCAGTATTTGCGGCCTTCGAGGGTGAAGCCGGCTACGTTGTAAATCATCTTGCCGCTGAGGGCGTGCCAGTTGGCTTTGCCTTTGAGCATGATGCTGTACTGGGTGCGGGGGGTCTGGCTGAGGTCGAACTCGATGCCGATGTTGGGGACGAGGGTGGCCCAGTCGATGAGGTTGGTGTGGAGACTGATGCGCTTGATGAATTTGTCTTTGTGTGACTGCTCGAGGATACGGGCGGTGGCGAGGTCGGGCTTGGCTGAGTAGCGACGGAAGAGGGTGATGGCGTCTTGGGGTATGGTGTCCAGGGGACTTGGACTTTGGGGCAACTGACTTTGGGCGTAGCCGGGGGTGGCTATGCCTGTGAGTAGGAGTAGGAGTATGATAATCAGTTGCTTCATGTGGGTCACTTGCCGCCTTTCCAGAAGGCTTCTTCTTCGGCTTTCTTGCGGAGGTAGGCTTGGTATTCTTCGTGTTGCTTCTTGAGCTGAGCGGCGTTGCGGTTGGCTGCAAGGAGTTTCTGGCGGGTGTTGTTGATGTTGTTGATCATGCCGTCGGCATTGGTGTTGTAGGCGGTGGGGTTGGCTTGCTTGGCCATCTCTATGTAGCTGATGGCTTCGTTGAGGAGGTTGATGTCTTGGAGTACGCCGAAGTAGCGGTATAGGGCGAGGCCGAGCTGGTAGCTGGCGTGGGAGGGTATGGCGCGTATGGCGGTGCTGGGACTGGTGCGGAAGGCGTCTTGGACTTCGAGGACGGTGCGGAGGTTGGCCATGGCGCGCATGAGGTTGGCGCTCCAGTCGTTGAACTCGATGCTGCCGCGCTGGACGGCTTTGCCGGTTATCATGTCTTTGGGACGGACGGCGTTGGTGTGGGTGCCTATCTGGTAGGCTATGAGGCCTTTCTGGAGGTTGTTGTCGGCGAGGTCGAGGGCTTCTTGATAGTAGTTGACCATGTCGTCGTACATCTCGCCTTCTTTGCAGAAGAGGGCGTTGCCGATGCAGTTGAGGTAGGTGGGCTGCACTTTGTGGGAGGCGCGGCAGTAGTCGTAGAAGGCTTTGGTCTGCATGGCTTCGTTTTCGCTGAGCATGGTGATGGCGTTGTTGAGGTAGGCGGTGTCGGTCTTGTGCTCGTCGAGACGGGCGAGGTAGTATTGGTTGAGGCGCTCGGGGGTGGCGGCTCCTGAGTTCTTGAAGAGGGCTTTGATGCCTTGGGTGGGGTGGTTGGTCCAGTAGTTGTAGGAGTTGAACATGCGGTACTCGGGGTCGTTGGGGTTGAGTTTGATAGTGTCGGGGATGTCGTAGTAGGGTATGAGGAGGTTGTCGCAGACGCGGATGATCTCGAGGTAGTCGCTGAGGAACTGTTCGTAGTATTTGGTTTCGTCGGTGCGGAAGAGGTCTTCGCAGGTGTTGTAGTATTCGTTGAGATAGATGCCTTCGACTTCGGTGCCGGGGTCGATGTTGAGCTCGCGGAGACGTTTGAAGGCGTTGTGGTAGTTGTCGCGGGCTTCGGTCTTGTCGTAGAGCTGGGTGGGCAGGTATTTGGGGTTGCGGGCGAGCTGGTAGTACATGTGGGCGTATTTGATCATGCCTACGGGGGGGCTGAGGGGCTTCTTGGCGTCGCCTACGGCTTCGTATTTGCGGAGGAGGTTGATGCTGTCGAGGTGGTCGATGAAGTTGTGGCCGAGGTGGAGGAAGTCTTCGAGGATGACCATCTTGGCGGCGGGGTCGGGGATGCTGTCCATGAGGCGTGTGAGGGGACTGGTCTCTCCGTAGTAGAGGGCGTCGTGGTAGAGGGAGTAGGTGCAGAAGGGGGCAAGGGTGGTGAGCTCCTTGATGTCGCGGTAGAAGTCGCGGGTGACGGGTATTCTCTCGTTGCCTCGCTTCATGGGGGCTTTGTCGTCGTTGAAAATCTTTCTTACGAGTTCTTGTGCCTTGGCGGGGTCTTTGGTGCCAAGGCGGGTCTTGAAGTCGCTGTTTTCGGGCATCTGGGCGTTGATGACGAGGACTGCAAGTGTGCTGATGAGTATGGTGAGTGTCTTCTTCATTGTGTGTGGTCTTATTTTTTTTGTACTGCTCGGACTGTGCAGCCGTTGCGCCGATCCATGAGGTCGATGCTGAGGGTGCCTGATGTGGTGATGGTGACGTTTTTTGCCATGCGGACGTAGGTGGTCATGTTGGCGTTCATGAGGGAGTCGTCTTTGATTTCGTCGCCGATGAGGGTGCTGGTCCAATAGTTGCCTTGGACGCCGGGGTAGAAGCGGTAGTTGCCGTAGTCTTTGTAGCCTGTCATGGGGAGGAAAATGGAGTCGCTGGGGGCGGTGCGGTTTTTGACCCAAAAGCCGTGGGTGCCGTGGTATATGGCGGGGGTGAAGGTGCATTTCTGCTGGAGCTCTTGGTATTCTTGCAGCGTGGGGGTGCGCCATGCGCTGCCCATGCGGCGTGTGGCGACGTCGTCGGCGGACTGAAGCTCTAAGAGGTTGTCGATGACGGAGTTCTTGAGGGGGACGTAGTTGTATTTGCTGATGTGGAGGGGACCGTAGTGCTTGTAGGTGGAGTATTTGCCGTAGTGGCGCTTGGGCTTGGTCTCTCCCCAGGCGTAGTAGTTGCCGTAGTGGTTGGGGGCTGTGGCTCCGACGTTGCGGTCTGCCCACTTGACGCTGAGTCCGAGGTCTTTGGCCTTGGCTTTCTGGGCGTGGCTGGGGTGGACTGCGAGGAGTAGGAGGGTCAGTATGGTGATGATTCTGATGGGCATCGTTGTGGTTTGTTACTTGTGGGGGGTGGGTTATTGTTGTTGTTGTGGGTTTTCTTTGCTTGCTTTGTTTTCTTTGCTTGCTTTGTTTTCTTGTTCTATCTTTCGTCGTAGCATATTGTATTCGGCGGCTATCTTGTCTTGGGGGACGCCTGATTGCATGCGGGTCCAGAAGTAGAGGACGAGCTGGCGGTAGGCGTCGTTGAAGTAGCCGTCGCTTTTGATGTAGCGTATGTTGGTGGGGTCGAGTCGGAAGGCTTGGAGCATGGGGGCTGCCCATTGGCTGGTGTTGACGCCTGACTGGGGAACTTCTTCGGGGTCGTCGTCGCTCCAGATGTAGGAGGGGGAGAGGCCTTTGTTGTCGGGAGAGGTGATGCGGCTGTTTTGCATGCGGAAGTGGCAGATGGCTTTGAGGTATTCGACTTTGGCGTCGTCGTGGGGGACGTCGCCGTTATATAGTATGTGTAGGGCTTCGCGGTATTTGCCTATGGCGGCGAGGATGACGGCTTTGTTCATCTCGGAGGTGGACATGACGTAGTCGCGGACGGCGGGGTCGGAGGAGTATTGGCCGTCGAGGCAGCGGACGAACATGACGAGGCCGGTGAGGGCGGGGTAGCTCATGAGGTTGTATTTCTGGATGAGGGCGTTGGCTCCGTCGAAGGATTCGTCTTGACAGTACATGAGGACTTGGGCTACGATGAAGGCGATGTTGTTCATGTCGTCTTTGCCGCCGCGGTTGACGCGGCCGTCGTCGAGGTAGGGCTTGAGTATCTCGGTGTCTACGAGGCCTTTGCGCATGGTGGAGAGGGCGTAGTAGTAGCCTGCGAGGGGGTAGGGAATGAGGACGCCTTGGACGTAGCGGGGCTCGTAGGTGGTGTATTTGACGCCGAGGCTGTCTTTGGTGATGGGCATCATGAGTTGCTTGGTGACGCTTTTCTTGGGGGCTTTGGCGTAGGCTTCTTTGGAGACTTTGTAGAGCTCGTCCCAGTCTTCGATGTCGGCGAGGTGGCACATCATCTCGTAGTACTGGTAGGGGGCCATGTGGGTGCGGAAGGTGCTGTCTTGGGTGTATTTCTGTATGATTTCTTCTCGGCTGAGGACGCGTTGCTCGATGATGTTGGCTTCGATTTCTACGCGACGCATGCGGCTGAGGAGGTTCTTCTCTTTGATGTAGTCGTAGAGGGTGGGGTTGGCGCGGACGGCGGCGTTTTGCTCGGTGATGGTGGTCTTGCCTTGGATGCGGGTCTTGATTTCTTGGGCGTAGTTGCGCGAGATGCTGTCGTCGGCGAGCATCATGCTGTCGGCGATGGCGTCCCAGGGGACGATGTTGTCGTAGCTGTCGAATTCGGGGACTATCTGGCCTACCTTGGGGTAGCGGGCGCGGAGGGTCTGGATGATGGTGGCGGCACGGTCTTTGGAGAGCTTGCGGTTGAGGGCTTCGGTGCCTTCGGGTGAGGAGTAGCCGCGGACTACTATCTTGGTGATGGCGCCGTTTTCGTTGTCGTAGTGGCCTTGGAGCCAGGTGAGCATCTTGGCGTGCTCGGAGGAGGTGAGGGAGTCTCCGAAGTTGACGCTTGCCTTGCCGACGTCGAAGCCTATCTTGAAGCTTTCGTTCATGGGTATGGCTGTGAAGTCGCCTTGGATGAGGTACTTGGTGCGGTCGAAGTCGGCAAACTTGCGGGCGGCTTCCCAGTTGAGGAAGCGCATGGGCTCGCGCTCGCGACCGTCGCTGAAGAGAAGGGAGTCTTGGTGGTAGACGCCGTTGTGGTCTTCGTACCAGATGATGCCAGGAATGCGGTAGGAGGTGCCTTTCTTGATGTGCGCCCACTGGTCGTAGAGGATTCGCTCGCTTTGGTGCTTGCTGAGGTGGGTGCTGGCGTCGTAGTGGTGGGGGGTGAGGGGGTCGTGGGTGGTGTTGTAGCTCATGCGGCGCTCGGTGGTGCGGGTGTAGTCGAGTCCGTCGACTACGGTGGGGGGCATGTAGCTGACGGAGTCTGGGTGGTCGTGGTATCTGATGATGGGGAAGGCTACGAAGCGGGCGTCGTCGCGGGCATGCTCGCCGTCGATGTCGATGTCGCGCTTGATGCGTATGTAGTTTTTGCCCATGCGCTCAATGCCGCCGCCTGCTTCTGCCATCATGGGGACGGCGGTCTTGTCGAGCTGCTTGAGCTTGATTTCGTCGCCGACTTTCCATTTCTTGTCGGTCTTGGCTCCGAAGTCTTCGCCTGTGAGGGTGAGGCGTATGGTGTAGTCGGTCTGGTCGTCTTTGTTGCGGTGGTCTTCGACGTGGTAGATTTTGAAGTGGTAAATGCCTTGTTTGCAGTCTCCTCCGTCGAGAATGATGGAGCCTGCGTCGTAGGCTTTGAGGGTGCATTTGCCGGTGTTGTCGGTACTGCCTTCGTCGACGACGTTGTGGCGCTTGGTGTTGAAGAGGTAGCCTTCGTCTTTGCGGCTGTTGCCTTCTCTGAAGGCTGCTTCGGCGTTTTTCCTGAGGGCGAACGAGAATACTTTGACGTTTTCCAATGGGACTCCTTTGTCGTTGGTGACGTAGACGTTGTAGCGCAGCTGTGCGTGACAGCTGAGGCTGGCGAGGAGGGTGAGTGTCAGGTGTGTGATGTATCTCTTGATACGGGGCATTTCTCGTTGTATTTTTCCAATCGGGTGCAAAGTTATTAAAATTTTTTAATAAATATGTCTTTATTCGACATTATTTTTAATTTATCATTTCTTTTCTTTGTTTTCTTTATGGTGGAATTACCCCTCCCTATTGTTGAAAAATCTTTACTTTTGCTTGTGAGGTGTTTGTGGCTGAAACCTTACGAAATGGTGTGGTTTCCCTTAGGCTGCTGTACAAATTGTGGGGGATACTGCGGGGCTGCTAAGGGAATGCTAAGGGAAAAGTGGGGCGGATTGGGTCTAAAATGGTGGTTTTTGGGGGTGTTTTGCTGTGGGGGTGTGGGGTGGAAAATTTTTAGGTTTTTGGTAATCTTCTGAATTTAACGATACAGTCAATGCAGATTGGTAGATGGGTGAGAGGTTCTATAAAGACGTTCGCTGGATGCATGTCTTCAAGGTGCAGTCGGTTGGAAAGATAGTTGGTACTTGTTGTGTCTCCATTACTGTGGAATCCTTTGGATGAGACCATGGTATTTATCTCGTCTTGAGTTGCGAGTCGTTCGCACTCGATGTATGGCTGTGTAATAATTATTCGAAATAAACCATCAGCATCGCGTGTGAATCCAATAACGCGTATGATTGTCTCTGGAAATAGATAATTGTGAAGTGCGATGGATTCTAAGGCACGTTCTAATGTCGCGTAAATTGATGTGCGAAGTTTGATAACATGAGTATCTCCTGTCTTATAATAAACTTTGGCTTCTGCTCCTTGGGCTATAATGGAACCATATGTTTCTGCAAGCCATGATTCTGCATCAGGTATCCAACACCCAATAGATTCGGCCCATTGCTGAAGGTCGCGCTCTTGGGCTTCATCTATTTCCCAATTGCTTGGGCTTCCTTGGCTGACTGGAGCATTGCTACTTGTGCTAATGCTTTTTCTCGTGTGGTCGCATAAGGCGAGCGCCCCAATGAGGAGCGGACCAGCCGAGCAGACTCCTGCATGCTCTGGTTGATTAAATTGAGGAAGGTCTCTTTTGCCATTGAGTATGTCGTTTGTTAATTTCTCGATAGATTTAGAATCCATATTATTATTTTCTCATGCAAAGGTAATTATTATCTTACAAACGTGCAAATTTAGAGAGAAAAAATATCTTGGAGAGTGTGATGTTTTTTTCTATTCTGCGCTTGCGAAATTCGTCGGCGATGCTTTTGGATATGTCGTCGGGGTTGTCGTGTATGTAGTTTTCTAATACTGATAACATATTGTCCATAGGGGTCGCTTTTTGTGGGATAGTGACAAAATATTGTCTGTTATTGGGGTAGGGGTGGTTTGGGTTTAAAAGTCTATTAGGTCTTTGTTTGTCCTTTGTCTGACGGCGATGCATTCCATTTCGATGAGCCATGTGGGGCGGCAGACGGGGGCGAGGGCGATGATGGTTGGTATGTGGGGGTAGCGCGCTTGGAACATCTGGTGGACGAGGGGGTAGTCGGCGGTGTCGCGGAGGTAGACGATGTTGTGCATGACGTCGTCGAAGGTCATGTGGGCTTCGGCGAGGAGGGCTTCGACGTTTTCCCACATGCGCTGGGTCTGCTTGCGTATGTCGCCGGTGTGGAGGACTTGGCCTTTGTTGTCGATGCTGGCGGTGCCTGAGATGAGGGCGTGGGCGCGGTCGCCGTATTCGATGCTGACGCCGCGTTCGAAGGTGACGCCGTATTGGTAGGTGGGGTTGAGGTGGGTGGGGGCGTAGAGGTAGTGTTGCTGGGTCTGGCGGTAGGAGGGACCGGTGAGGGCGTAGGTGCCCATTTGTATGATGGCGTGGGGGTCGGAGGGGAGGCCTTGGATGCCGGTGGAGGCGAGGTAGTGGGTGTCGCGGGTGAGGCCTTGGGTGGCGAAGTAGTCTTTGCGGGCTTGGACGAGGCCGTGGTATTGGGTGTCGACGTCGCGTACGAAGAACCATGTGCGGAGACAGTTGCGCTCGAGGGTGGCGTCGAAGTGGCTGAGGGTGGTGGCGTAGTCTTGGAGGATGTGGTGGGTCTGGTGGTAGCTGTCGCCGTGGGGGTGGTGGATGTTCATCTTCCAGAGGTGGTGGTAGCCGTTGTGGCTGGTGATGATGGTGTCGTGCTGGGTGGTGATGGTGGTGCCGCGCTGGAGGTACATCCAGACGGCAATCTTGCTGCCGTCGAGGGGCTGCTGCTGGATGTAGGAGTGGGCGATGTGGGGCTGTTGGCGCATGTGGGGCTGCTGGTTGGTGCTGTCGCTGAGGAAGTAGCGCTTGAGGACGTACTGGGCTCCTTGGTAGGGGGGCTCGGTGGGGATCTGGTCTTCGATGGTGTAGAGGCGCTGGAGTTGCTGGGTGAAGGGTTGATTGCGGGGCTCGACGTGGAGGATGATGTGGTATTCGTCGATGCCGTTGGGGGATTGGTAGTGGCTGGCTTGGGCTGTGATGCCTTGTTCGGGGTAGTATGTCTGTGTGTAGTGCATTGGGGTGCTTTTTGGGGTTGTCTTGGGGTGCAAAGTTACTATTATGTGTTGATAATTGCAAATATTGTGGGTGTGATTTGGTATTTTTGGGGGGTGTGACGTGTTTTTTTTGGGTATATTTTTGTATCTTTGCGTGCGATAATTGTTTAATTTGTTTGCTTTATGTTGTCTCAACCTTTTGTGATTTATAATACGCTGACGCGTCGGAAGGAGTTGTTTAGGCCTTTGGTGGAGGGGCGTGTGGGTATGTATGTGTGTGGACCTACGGTGTATGGGGATGCTCATCTGGGGCATGCGCGGCCGGCGATTACGTTTGATTTGTTGTTCAGGTATTTGCGGCATTTGGGGTATAGGGTGAGGTATGTGCGTAATATTACTGATGTGGGGCATTTGGAGCATGATGCTGATGAGGGGGAGGATAAGATTGCTAAGAGGGCGCGCTTGGAGCAGCTGGAGCCTATGGAGGTGGCGCAGTTTTATACGAATCGTTTTCATGATGCTATGGCTGCGCTGAATTGTCTGCCGCCTTCGATTGAGCCGCATG
>CALZJL010000003.1 GCA_945787625.1 uncultured Prevotellaceae bacterium | reverse complement strand
TACTCTACGGAGCTCGCATAGGCAACGGCAACCGTTTCTTCCCTGGGGCCGTCATCAGCGCAATTCCCCAAGACCTCAAGTTTGTCGGCGAGGAGACCACCGCAGAAATAGGCGACAACAACACGTTCCGCGAGAATGTCACCGTCAACCGCGGTACTGCAGCAAAGAATCGTACCATAGTAGGTAACGGCAACCTCCTAATGGAGGGTGTACACATAGCCCACGACGACATCATAGGCAACGAGTGCATCATAGGCAACAGCACCAAACTCGCAGGAGAGGTCACCGTCGACGACCGCGCCATACTCTCGGCCAACGTACTCGTACACCAGTTCTGCCGCATAGGTTCCTATTGTATGGTAGGAGGAGGTACAGGCTGCGCACAAGACGTCTTGCCATACTCGATGGTGGCTCGCGACCCTGCCTCATACTGCGGACTCAATACCGTAGGTCTGCGCCGCCGAGGCTTCGACCGCGACCTTGTCGACAACATACACCGTGCCTACCAGATTATCATACAGGGCACAGGACTGCAGAAAGACCTGCTTACACGTGTAGAGACGGAAATCCCCGACTCTCCCGAGATTGCATATATCCTTGATTTCATACGTACCAGCAAAAGAGGTATAATCAAATGACACACCGCTTCATACTGTTCAGCCAGGAAGTCAAGAATTTCGTCATAGAGATCAAGGCTTCACCACAGAGCACCTTCCGCCAGCTCCACGACATCATACAGAGCCATTGCCAGTATGTCGAATCAGGCAACCACCACTTCCTCATCTGCGACGAGGACTGGCACGTACACCACAAGGTATACCTTCGCCCCAAGACCACAGGCTACGACGAAGACCTTTATCTGATGGACGAGACTCCACTGGAGGACTTCATCGACTCAGAGGGGCAGCATATAGCATACGTTTATGACGTAGAGGGCAAGCGCAACTTTCTCATCGAGCTCGTAGAAAACATCTACGGCCAAAGCATAGACGGCGCAATCGTCAGCCGCAGCAAGGGTACAGCTCCCGAACAGTTCATCATAGAGGAACTTGATGACCTCTTCACGCCAACCCCCACACCTACCCCCTCACCCTTAGACGAAGATGACGTCCCCGAAGACAGCGACGAGGATTCGTACGATGCTGACGAACTCGATATGGAGGGATTTGAAGTAAGCCAACAATAATGCCTGCTATGCACGACAAGCTGCTCATAGTAATACTTGGCCCCACAGCCGTGGGCAAGACCGAGCTGTCACTTGATTTGGCCGAACGCCTCTCGTGCCCCATACTCAACTGCGATTCGCGGCAGATCTACAAGCAGATGCAGATAGGCACGGCCTCACCTACCCCACAGCAGCTTGGACGCGTACAGCATTATTTCGTAGGCGAACTCAATCTCGACGAGTACTACAGCGCAGCACGCTACGAGCAGGAAGCCCTCTCGCTCATCACCCGTCTTTTTGCCAGTCATGACGCCCTCATACTCTCAGGGGGCAGCATGATGTATATTGACGCCGTATGCAAGGGGATTGACGACATTCCCACCGTTGACACCCTCACGCGCGACACACTAAAACAACGTCTCCAGACCGAAGGGCTCGCCCCCTTACTCGAAGAATTGCGTCTGCTCGATCCCCTACACTACAAGACCGTAGACCGCCATAATGCCAAGCGTGTAGTCCACGCCCTTGAAATATGCTACATGACGGGCAAGCCATACTCCAGTTTCCTCTCACGCCGCACCCTCAGGTCTGGACAGTCATCGCGCCCCTTCCGAATACTCAAGATAGGGCTCGAACGTCCGCGCCAGGACCTCTTCGACCGAATCGGCAAGCGAGTAGACGGAATGATAGCACAAGGTCTGCTCCATGAGGCAAGCACCCTATATCCATACCGCCACCTCAACTCGCTCAACACCGTCGGATACAAAGAGATGTTTCATGTGCTCGACGGCACATGGCAACTACCTATGGCCATTGAGCGCATAAAGAAAAACACTCGCGTCTATGCCAAGAAGCAGATGACGTGGTTCAAGCACGACACAGACATACATTGGTATTCGCCCGACTCTACACGGGAAATCTGGCAAAAGATACAAGAACATCTCTGAGATAAGACTACCGTAACTAACCCCTTTCAGTTATGACACAGATTAAGGCAACAGCAGCTGCGACTGCACATATGATAAGGAGAATCTATTCTGGCCCATGGTACAAGAAGGTTCTCGTATGGATTGCTACGTTCTTCATATCAGTAATACTTTTTTTAGGAGCTGTAGACTGCAACTTCCTCTATCTGTTTGGCAAGTCGCCAGGTTTCAACGAAATCAAGAATCCGATTGTCAACGAAGCAAGCATCGTGTATAGCGCAGACAGCGTGCTCATGGGCAAGTATTTCAACGAAAACCGCACCCCTGTCACCTACGAGCAGATCAGCCCCATACTGATACGTACACTCATCAGCACCGAAGACGAGCGTTTCTACGAGCACCACGGCATAGACTTTACGGCCTTGTTCGCCGCCGCCAAAGACATGATGCGAGGCAATGCACGAGGCGCAAGTACCATCACCCAGCAGCTTGCCAAGAACCTCTTCCGCGTACGTACAGAGTATTCTACAGGACTTTGCGGCAAGATACCGGGAGTGAAACTCCTCATCATGAAGGCCAAGGAATGGATAGTCGCACTCAAGTTGGAGAGTATTTACGACAAGAAAGAAATCCTGACAATGTACCTCAACACCGTGGACTTTGGCAGCAACTCATACGGCATCAACACAGCAGCCAGAACCTTCTTTGGCACTACCCCTGCCAAACTCAATTACGAACAGAGTGCAACACTCGTGGGACTACTCAAAGCCACCAGTACGTACAATCCCAAACGCAACCCCCGAAACAGTACTGCACGCCGCAACCAAGTGCTTGAGAACGCCTTCAACAACAACGCCATCATCATCAATGGCAGACAGGCCACACGAGCCCAGCTCGACAGTCTCAAAGCTACCCCACTCATCGTAGAAAACGAGACTCCAGAAAGCAGTTACGATGGCCCTGCACCATATTTCAGACAATATCTGCGTGAGTATATCGACAAGCTCTGCGACATGGGGCTAATAGAAGGCTACGATAGCGAGAACAGACTTGACCTCGACGTAGAAGGACTACAGATATACACCACTCTCGACACACGTATACAAAAGCATGCCGAAGAGGCCGTAGCCACTCAAATGGCCAAGATACAAAAGAATTTCGATAACCATTGGGGCAATTCTCCACGATGGCGTGATGCCCGTGGAGCAGAGATGCCAGACTTTATCGAAGGCATAGCTCGCCGGACTCCATACTACGCATATTTATCAAAGAAATATAACGACAATCAAGACAGCATTTGGGCAATTCTCAATACCCCCCACACCGTCAAGGTCTACTCGTACGAAGGTCCAGTCGAAAAGGAGCTAAGCACAATGGACTCCATACGCTACATGGTCAGCTTCATGCACACAGGCTTCGTAGCTATGGAGCCGGACACACGTCATGTCAAGGCCTGGGTGGGCGACATCAACTTCGACAACTGGAAGTATGACAAAGTCACGGCAGGACGTCAGGCAGGCTCGACCTTCAAGCTCTTTGTCTACGCCGAGGCCATGAACCAAGGACTGACGCCCAACGACCGTCGCCTCGACAGCTATGTATCATATCCAGACACCACAGCCGACGGCAAACCGACACGATGGGCTCCTCACAACGCAGACGGAGTATGTTCGGGCGAGAACTACACCCTACGTACGGCATTCGCCAAGAGCATCAACACCATCGCAGTCAAAGTAGGAATGGAAGTTGGCATACCCAACATCATCAAGACCGCACACGCCATGGGCATAGAAAGCCCTCTGAAAGACATAAAGTCTCTGTCGCTTGGGTCGTGCGACATCAACCTGCTCGAACTCACCAACTCGTATTGTACCGTAGTTGACGACGGCAAGTACAACATGCCGATACTCGTCACCCTCATCAAAGATCGCGACGGCAAGACCATCTACAAGGCCAAACTCACCGACAAGCAAGCCATACCACAAACCACAGCTACCGCCATGCTCGACCTGCTCACAGCAGGAATGCGTGGCTTCGGCGGTACGATAGGCTCACTATGGAGCTGGATAGGTCCCTTTGCCAGATACACCAGTTTCGGAGGCAAGACGGGTACAAGCAACAACCATTCCGACGCATGGTTCATCGGCACTACGCCCAAGATGGTAGGCGGAGCATGGGTAGGCGGAGAGTATCGCTGCATACATTTCCGCACAGGCCAGCTCGGTCAGGGAAGTCGCACGGCATTGCCTATCTACGGCGATTTCATGAAACGTCTGCTGAGCGACCCAGCCTTCCAGCAACGCTATCTTGTCAGCTTTGATCCCACAAAGAACAAAATCATAAACCTCGATGTCCCCGAAGTTGTGAAAGACACCATTGCAGACAGTCTCCAGAACTCGCCCGATATGATTGTAACCGACGCCGAAACAGGATTGGAGAGCAGCACAACTCTCGAAAAAGACAGCCTTTTTAACTAAAACTTTGTTAATTCTTGTTAATCGCCCAATCTTAGTAGTGATTGGGCGATTTTAATTTTCGTAAAATTTGCTAAATTTGTTTCAGCAAAGCGTGGAAATTCCCTTTAAAAAGGGGATAGTGCGCCATAAACAGAATAAATAAAAATAACCATAAACAAACAGACCTATGACAAACCGTTTCAAAAAATGGAGTAAGTCCAAGACTTTGATCGTATGTCTGGCAGCCTTAGGAGGTGGCCTTTCCAGTTGTACCGATGACTACACTCTGGACGAAGAAAAGCCATCATTCCTTAACTCCAGCATTTACGAGACTCTTGAAGAGAGTGGCAATCACAAGATGTTCTTGCAGCTCATCAACGACAAGGAGCTCAACACGAGTGCCAACTCTGACGGAGAAAAGACAGAACTTGCCGAGATTCTGTCCAAGACAGGTTCACGTACCGTATTTGCGGCTGACGACGATGCTTGGGCAAAGTTCTTTGCAGACAACGCCCAACTGCCCGAGACCAACCCATGGCACTACGCCACGAGCTACGACAAGCTCTCAAAAGCCCAGAAGCTGCTGCTGCTCAACACCAGCATGCTTCCCAACGCCATCGTGATGGAGAACCTCGCAAGCAGCACAGGCTCCAACCCCACACGTGGTGAGACCCTCCGCCACTACACTAAGACTGCGCCGACAGACTCAATCACGAGCGTGAAAGTCGCAGACCTCTTCCATTCATATTGGAACATAGACAAACAGATTCACCCCGAAGTGGACGAGAACGGCAATGTTCAGCCGGAGGTAGACCAATGGGCACGCATCAAGAACGGCACTCTCACCAAGGAGAGTATCCTCATGGCTCAAGACGCTTCAGCCTCAATGCTCATCCACTTTACCAACGAGTATATGGCAAAAAACCAGATTGATGACAAGCTCGATTTCCACGTACTCATGAATGGTGCCGACCGCATCACAAGCGACGTACATATCTACGATTCAAAACTCGACTCTACAGATCTCGTATGTCTCAATGGCTACCTCAACTACACGTCTACGCCACTTGTCCCCAAGGCAAACATGGCAGAGGTCATCCGCACCAATGGTAAGACAAAAATCTTCAGCCATATCCTGGAGCGTTTCTCAGTACCATTCCATAGCGTAGATCTGGCACGCCAATATCGTCTGCTGCACCCAGATTTCCCCGTAGACGACACCATCTACGTAAAGCGTTACTATTCAGACCGCTCATACGGTTCTATCTCTAACGTCAACGTTGAGGTCGCCGAAGACTGGCGCGGCAACCTCTTTGCAGGCGGCAAGGGTAAACTCAAATTTGATCCGGGGTGGAACGAGTACTTCCCCGAGGGGTCTGACCCGACAAAAGACATGGGTGCCATCTTCGTCTCCAACGACGCCAGCATGCTCGAATACTTCAGACAGGGCGGTGGTCGCGTACTCATCGAGGAGTACACCCTCAACCCTCACTCTCCCAACGAGTATGCCCTGGAGGGTCAAGGGTTCGAATACCTACTCGAGGATATCGACCAAATACCCCTCTCACGTTTCAGAGAGATTATCAACAACGTGATGTTCACCAGCTTCGTAAGCTCTGTACCCTCAAAGATGCTCAAGCTGATTGACCCCACATCACAGCAGCAGATATTCACCGAGAACGACACCAAGCTCGTGGCAGAGGGAGGTAACATCGAAAAGGTAGAACTCGCCTGCAATGGTCCCGTATATATTATGAATAATGTATATACCCCGACCGACTTCGACTGCGTAGCCACACCGGCATACCTCAAGGGTGAGTCTACCAACAAGATTATGAACTGGGCTATCTACTCAGACAGCGAGAACAAGCAAAACCCTCAGATGGGTCTCAACTACTTCGCATACCTCAAGGCCATGCGCAGTTGCTTCACATTCTTCCTGCCGACGGACGAAGCCCTGAAATACTACTACGATCCAGTCAGCTTTGTAGCCAACGTGACAGGTACACAGATGGCCAACAAGAACGTGACAGCTGGCCGCGTAGTACGCTTCCTCTACATCGATGGAAGCAAGAGCGAGTTCCCGTTCAAGAACGGAAGCGGTCAGAACTACATTACCGTCGACGGGAAGAAGATCTACTCAATAGCCGACTACGACATTGTCAACGGTAAGATTCTCAAGGTGGGCAACGTAGAAGGCCAGACCAGACAGTACCTCGACAAGGCAGAGCAACTCAACCGCCTGCGCCAGATGCTCGAAGACAACACCATCGTACATCAGGAGGTCGGAACTGACTATATCGACGACGGAACCAGGCTCATACCGAAAATCAACGATGCAGAGACTGACGAATACTACCTCACCAAGAGCGGCATGGGTGTCAAAGTGACACGCGAAAACGGGCAGGTAGCCTACGCACAGGGAGGCTTCCAGCTCGAGAACGAGCGTGAGATTGACAAGGCCAAGCATGCAGAATGCGCAACAGGCGTAATCAAGGCAAACGTAGAGGTCTTCGGTAGCTACAAGAACGGATTCACCTTCACCATGGACGCTCCGCTTATCCCTGCATCGCGCTCAGCATGGAGCGTACTGGCCAATGTGCCACGCGGCTTCAAGAAAGACAAGCAGGACGAGGCAGAGGGCGCAGCCGAGAACAACCCCTACCAGAAGTTCTACGAGTACTGCGACCACCCAGACATACCTCTTGACGAGCTCATCAAGAAATCAGGTCTGGTAGACGAGACCCAGTACGACATCAACATCCCGTCACAGTTGAAGCAGCTTCAGGCAGCCATCGAAAAATACGAAACCTTCGTAAGCAACCGCAATGGTATGGACTACAACGTCAGCTTCTGGCAGAACTACAACTATACAGTCTTCGCCCCCACCAACGAAGCCATTGACGAAGCCATCGCGGCAGGTCTGCCCACATGGCAGGAAGTATACGAAAAGTATGAAGGATACGACAAGGATGACGAAGGCAATATCGCAAAACGCGAAGACAGCCTTGAGCTCCAGAAAAACATCGTACTGCTGACTAACTTCGTACGTATGCACTTCGTCGACAATAGCATCTTCGTCGACAAATCCGACGTCAACAAGGAGATGGTGACCAACAGCTTCGACAACGAGCATCAAGTGTTCAACAAGGTTTACGCAAAGCGCGTTGGAGGCACTCTTTCTGTTTCCACCAAACAAGAAGGCACAGACTGGGCTGACGTAGTCGAGAAATACAATGGCCGTGACGTCAAGAACATCATGACCTGCGACCGTTCGTGCAACAAAGCTGTGAAGAACGCCACTACGATGAATGGTCTTCAGGTAGAGTACTCTAACTACGCCGTGGTACACCTCATAGACAAAGCTCTCATGCCCGAACTGCCCACATCAGAAGACCCACAGTCGTTGAGCAGATACGTTGAGAGATTCAAAATCCGATAAATCTATATGCCATGAACAAGATAATGAAGTTTTTTGCGCTGTGTGCCATCATGATTGCGGCACTACCAGCAAATGCGCAGCAACGCATCTCCGGTACAGTATCGGATGATTTCGATGTGATTATCGGTGCCAACATCAAGGAAATGGACAAGAACAACCGTGTCCTCAACGCCACCGTCACCGACTTCAACGGTAACTTTACCATGACCATCAAAGACAGCAAGAGCAACCTTGTTGTCAGCTACATGGGCTACAAGACATATACTGTCCCCGTAGCAGGTAAGACCGTATTCAAGATCAAGCTCCAGGAGAACGCCAAGGTCCTCAAGGACGTGACCATCAAGGCAAAGAAGATGGCCGCCACCACAGGTCTTGACATTCCAGCCAAGGAGTTTGCAGGAGCCGTACAGAAGTTTGACATGAGCGAACTCGACGGTCTCGCATTCACCTCAGTCGACGAAGCCCTTCAAGGCCAGATTGCAGGTCTTGACATCGTGGCCAACTCAGGTAATGCAGGAGCAGGTACCACCATGCGTCTGCGTGGTACGAGCACCCTCAACGGTAACGGCCAGCCCCTGATCGTAGTCAACGACCATATCCAGGAGCTTCCCGACGATGCCTTCAACGGTATAGACTTCAGCGACCTCGACAACGAGGAGATGTTCTCCACCCTGCTCAACGTCAACACCGAAGACATCGAGAGCGTCACGGTCCTCAAGGACGGTGCAGCCGCCAAGTGGGGTTCGAAAGGCTCAAACGGTGTAATCGAAATCAAGCTCAAACGCGGTAAGCGCGGCAAGACCAGCGTGACGTTCAACTACAAGTTTACAGGCACATGGCAGCCCGAAGGCTATCGTATGCTCAACGGCGACGAGTATACCATGTACATGAAGGAGTCACTCTTCAACCCCAAGAACGGCTGGGACAAGGAAATTCCAGAGCTTGAGTACCCGAAGAACAAGTACGACTACATCTACAACAACTACAACAAGAACACAGATTGGGTAAACGCCGTACAGCAGTTCGGTCAGGAGCACCACTACTATCTGACACTAAGCGGTGGTGGTGAGAAGGCCACATTCCGTATTGGCGCAGGCTATGACACCAACAAGGGTACCAACATCAACCAGAGCTTCGATCGCTTCAGCACCACGACTACACTCGACTATTGGGTCAGCGACCGCATCAAGTTCAGCGCAAATATCCCACTCACATTCTCTACCCGTCACAACAACTCCGTAGCCAACACAGCCAACGGAAAGGCGTACAAGGCCATGCCTAACATGACCATCTACGAGTGGAACGATCCCGATGGCACAGGCATATACCGTCAGAGCAACAACTACTTCTACATGCTCCCCATTGCCGCCAACATCTCAAGTTCTAACTCAAGCCGTCTGGACAATGATGGTACCTACACTTCATGGGAACTGCGCGACATGTTTGCCAACGGCAACCCCATCGCCTACGCCAACGAGTGTACCAGCGACCAGAAGACCTACGAACTGCACCCCCAGTTCTCGCTCGAGTACAAGCTTCTTGGCAAGAGCGACGACAAGTGGCGTCTGAACTACGTAGGCGATGTGCAGCTCAACATCTACAACACCACAGACGTCTCATACACCCCATCATACCTTACCAATATGCCTTGGATTTGGGGTGGCAGCAACGGCAGCGACCTTGGCAACAACAACCGTAATACAGTCGGCAACAGCGAGTACAAGTCACTTGAGTTCTTCACTCGCCACGACCTCCGTTTCTACAGCGCATTCAAGAATCCCGACCACAGCCTTAGCGGTCTGGCACGTTTCGAGTTGAGCTCAGGCAACAGCAACAGCCAGTCTGTCGGCAAGTGGAATCTCCCCGATGGTGTCAACGACTACACCTCAAACGGTATGCTCAACGCAGCCAGCGCATACAACGGCTCATGGCGCGGGCAGAGCTTCTATTTCCAGGCTCACTACTCATACAAGTCAAAGTACAACCTTGATGCCAGCGTACGTATCGACGGTAGCACAAACTTCGGCTCAGGCAACAAGTACGGTACTTTCCCCTACATCGCAGCACGTTGGAACATCTCCGACGAAGGCTTCATGAAGTGGTCAAACAAATGGCTCTCAATGCTTGCATTCCGCCCGACGTTCGGTATCTACGGCAACTCATCAATCGGCTCTAACAACCAGTACAACCGCTACGGCTCATCAGGTAAATATCTCGGTCATGACGTCATCGTACCCGAGAACCTCTCACTCCAGAGCATACGCTGGGAGAAGACCTCCATCTGGAACCTCGGTTTCAACCTCGGGCTGTTTGAAGACTTCTTCACAGGCGAGTTTGAAGTGTACGGCCGTAAGACCACCGACCTGCTCATCAGCGACATCAATATCCCAAGTGCCAACGGATTCAACACGATTGCCAAGATGAACGGCGGTGAGATGTACAACAAGGGTTGGGAAATGAACCTCAACACAGCCAAGTTTGCCAAGGTCGGCAAGTTCAGCATGAAGGCGCGCCTCAACCTCTCACAGAACTTCAACGAAGTACAGGAGCTCAACAGTCTCTATCTCGAGTCAGTCAACGGTTCAGAGAGCTGGCAGCCCACCAACCAGTCCTGGAACAAGCGCGTGCAGATAGGCAACGCACTTGGCTCTATCTACGGTCTGAAGTACAAGGGCGTATACAGCTATGACTACGATCACAACGGCTATGAAGTCAACAGCTGGTCAGCATACGGCTACAACGAAGCCCTTGAAATGAACGGCGAGAAGAGAGTTGCTTCCAACTACAACGAGTTTAAGGACATGCTCAACAACGGCTGGACAGCAACAGGTTATGACCTGAACCACAATAAGATCAACACCGCAGCCGCTGCGGCTCGCCGTGGTGACAATTCCACTTGCCCTATCGCCTACGATGCCAACGGCAATATGCTCACCGACCAGAAGGGAAGCCCGCTGCCTATGTACTACGTATACAACAACGATGGCGGCTCACGCTATCAGTTCCGTGGTGGTGATGCCATCTACGAAGACATGAACAACGACGGCCAGATAGACCGCTACGATATGCAGTATCTCGGCAACTCCAACCCCAAGCTCTTCGGTGGTGGCGGTCTGACATTCTTCTACGGCAAGTTCAGCATGAACATCGGCTTCAACTTCCGCGTAGGCAGCATGGTCATCAACAACTCACGTGCCACCTACGAGAGCATGACCAACAACAACAACCAGTCATACGCGACCACATGGCGTTGGCGCAAGAATGGCGATGTCACCGAAATGCCACGAGCCATGAACGAATATGGTACAGGCGTCAAGAGCTACAACTCATTGCCTAGCGACCGTTATGTAGAGAACGGAGACTACTTCCGCATCCAGTACATACAGTTCAAGTATGATGTTGAGCCACAGAAGATAGCTTTCTTCAAGAAGTGCGGTATCAGAACACTCAATTTCTCAGCATCAATCAACAACATTGCATGCTTCAGCAAGTACACAGGTGTCGATCCTGAAGTTAGCCCCAATGGTTTCAATCCAGCAATCGACAATGCAAAGGTACCACGCAGCAGGTCATTCACATGTAGCGTAAATCTTGGTTTCTAATACACAAACACAATGAAGACATATAAGAATATAATAAAGACCACCACCCTGCTTGCAGTCATGGCAGCAGGGATGGTATCCTGCAACGACTTCCTCACGGTCTATCCTCAGGACAAGATTACCGAGGAGACGTTCTGGGAAGACAAGCGTGACCTCGAAGGTGTACGCTACGCAGCATACAAGCAATTGTCCACACAAGTGGAAAGAATGATAGTATGGGGCGATCTCCGAAGCGATGCCTACAAGCTCAATACCGTGCTGAGTTCACAGCAAGGCAACCGCGACAAATACCGCAACATGATGCAGGCCAATATCGACACCACATGGAGCGATTATGACTGGAGCGGTATGTATTCAGTCATCGGATACTGCAACAAAGTCATCGCACACGGACAGGAAGTGCTCGACAAGGACAAGCAGTTCACCCAATCAGAGTGGACCCAGATGAGGGCAGAGATGGTCACATTGCGTTCACTCGCCTACTTCTACCTCGTACGCGCATTCAGAAATGTGCCCTACACCACCAAAGTGGTGACCAGCGACTCTGAAGTAGAATACTTCCCTCAGTTGCCAGGAATTGATGTCATGGACAGCCTCATACGCGACATGCACACAGTAGAGAACCAGGCTCGCAACCGCTTCACCAGCATCTCTGAGACCAAAGGCATGATTACCAACAGCACCATCGACGTGCTCATCGCCGACCTCTATCTGTGGCGTGCGAGTCTCCTCGAAGGCAAGAAGGAAGATGCCCTTGCAGCCGCAGACTACCAGCAAGCCATCGAATATTCAAAACGGGCAATTTGCAAACTCGGCGACCAGTTTGACGAAGAGACGAAAAACTCCATGTCAAGCCGCGAAGGGTATATTTCATGGGCAAGTGCTCCCGATTTCGGCAGAGCTACCGGACTTGACTTCATGTACAGGAACACAGTCGAATCAGCCAATCTCGGATCATTCTCCATGCGCGCCTACGACTACATCTTCGATTTCCAGAACTCCTACGAGAGCTTCTTCGAGTTGCAGTTCAACTCTTCCGATTCGCGCGAGAATGGCACAGTCAACTCCATGTGGGGTTCAGGCTCATCAGTACATTTAGTCACCACGTTCGCCGAAGACAACCGCCAGGATATGAGATACTGGTTCAGTGCATGGAAAGGTATCGAAGGCCAAAAAGACGCACAAGACTGGTACTGTCTGAAATGGCGTGGAGTAACGGCACTTATGACCGAATACATTGGCAAAGAGAATGTCAAGGTCGAAGTTTCTACAATAGACAGCAAATACAACAACTGGATTATCTATCGTCTGAGCGATGCCCTCCTGATTGAAGCCGAGGCCGCCGGTTGTCTGGCAGAGCTTGGTATTGACAAAGACAACAACACGGAGCTCTGCAACAAACTCATGATGATGGTCAACCGCCGCTGGTACATCGACGTACAGAACGGTGGCGAGATAGAGTTCGACCTCAGCAAGGAGTTCAGCAAGGATCCGCTCAAGAGCTATGAGACCGACTTCTACGGCACTTCAAAGATTACCAGCCGCAATAATAACCTCGTCAAGAACGTGATGAAGACACGTCTCATAGAGTTCATGGGCGAAGGCAAGCGCTGGTTCGACCTCGTACGCTGGGCAGAGCGCAACAATCAGGACTGCGTCAAGCACGAGACCGACCCGTCAAAGGACGAAGATCCTGGCATGAGAGAGATGTTCAAGTCATTCATGAACAATATCACAGGTTTTGAGACTATCCGCAACCGTTGCACCAACATGTGGGGACTCTACTGCCCAATCTACTATAAGGAGATTAAGGCATACCGCGCAGGTGGAGCATCAGACAAGATCACCCAAAACCCAATTTGGAACAAATCTAAATACGATAGATAAACGGAGGAAAAACGAATATGAAGAAACACAATA
Source organism: uncultured Prevotellaceae bacterium (assembly GCA_945787625.1). Next base: position 16,379 of record CALZJL010000003.1, on the reverse strand, counting down.
TTTTCAGAAGAATTATTCTCCTGTTGCCAATGGCGGCATCAGCAGTTCTCTTCCAGAACTGTACAGAGGATATTGACACATCCTCACGTTACGTCTTCGAGGGTAACACAATCCTGAGTTACCTTGAGAGTCACAGCGATGAATACAGTCAGTACATACAGTTGCTCGGCGAGGTGAAGATAAGCGACATGAGCGAGTCAACCATAAGCCAGTTGATGACAGCACGAGGCAACTACACATGTTTCGCACCTACCAACGAGGCCATCGACCTCTACCTTCAGGGACTCGTAGAAGCCGGGAAGATTTCCGTTGCAAGTTGGGACGCACCCGAATTCCTTGCCGACGAGAAACTCCTCCGCGAGAAAAAGGAGCAGGTTGTACTCAACTCCATCATCGACGGTGGAGACAACGAGACAGCCTACGAGACCAGCTACTTCAGCGAGCGAGCCAGCAACAAGGAGCTCATAGGCCTACCTACGATGCAGGACAACAAGCTGCAGATTATGCTCTCTACCGAGCCAGGACTTTGGGAGAGCGAAGAAGACAGTCTCAAAATGGTTGAGATAAGCAAGTATTGCATAGAGGGAGCAGCCATCGACAGCAAGAACTGCGACATCTACACCATCAACGGTCGCATACACAAAGTACACCAGGTAATCGCGCCAAGTACCGAGACAATAGCCGAAAGCTTCGAAAAGATAATCAAGGAGAAGACCAAGGGCTACTACGTATTCGCATCACTCGCACAAGCCTGCGGACTGCTTGAGACCTTGGCAGAAAAAGAGGACGCTGAGTATTACAGCAAGATGCTCAAAGGCGAGCTCAAAGACCTTGCCAACCACAACACCGAAGGCAACCCCGGCAAACTGCCCAGCCGCCGCTACATCGGCTTTACAATCTTTGCCGAGCCAGACGAATGGTGGGAACAAGCAATAGGCATAAGTATCGACGAGTCTACCACCGAAGAGCAGATAGTAGAAGCCGTACGCGAATACGTCGAGAACAACGGTTACTACAAGAGAGAAGGCGCCGTAACAGGTACCGACTATACCAACCCCAACAACGCCCTCAACCAGTTCGTGACCTATCACATACTCCCGGCACGCGTAGCCAATGACAAGCTCGTCATACACTACAACGAGCTGTGGTACAACCCTACCGACCGTCAGAAGCAGGCTTCAGTATTTGATTACTACACAACGATGGGCCAGCGTCGTCTGATCAAGACCTACGAAGCAGCACGTACATTCGAAGACAAGCGCACAGGCGTAATATGGCTCAACCGTATACCCACGCTCGACAACAAACGTACAGGCCGCTACATCGAAAACGGTCTTCCCGTATACAAGGGCATAGAGATACTGACACAGGAAACCAAGAAGCTCTACAACGGCTACATCTATCCCATCACCGACTGTCTCTATTTCAACGAGGAGACAGCCAGCCATCTCGCCAGCGAGCGTATACGTATAGATGCTTCGACATTCTTCAAGGAACTCATGACCAACGATATCCGCGACAACGAGAACACCGATGCCTCATACCAGACAAAGGGCTTCCCAGTCGACAAGGACTACCGTTATCTCGAAGACTGCTGGATAAACGAAGGCACACGCTTCTTCTATCTCTGCGGACGCAAGTCCAAGACATCATCATGGCACAACTATCAGGGCGATGAACTCAATGTAATCGGCAAGTACCAGATGACCATGAAGATGCCTCCCGTACCGGCAGACGGATGGTATGAGATACGCTACGGTGCAAGCTGCTCAGTACAGCGCGGCATGTGTCAGGTATATTTCGGTACCAACAAGGACGCCCTGCCAGCAGCAGGTATCCCACTTGACCTGCGCAAGGGTGGAGAGTACTGGTATCTCGGCTCAACCACACTCGACTCAGGCTTCGGCTGGGAAGTCGACAACGAAAACGACGAGCAGGCCAATATCGAGCTCGACAAGAAGCTCCGCAACAACGGCTTCATGAAAGCTCCAAACAGCTACTACCGTATCGGCGAATCACAACCCATGCGCGCCACATCGTTCATCGGCCGCCGAATCATAGTACGCCAGGAGCTCAAGGCAAACGAGACATACTACATCAAGTTCATGAACGTGCTTGAAAACGAAGGAGCACAGTTCTATATGGACTACATCGAGTATTGTCCGAAGTCAGTCTACGACAATCCTACCGAGCCCGAAGACATCTGGTAAACAACCAGACTCAGGAAAAGAGAAAGAGACAACAAAACAAACCTAATTCAAATTCACTATTCATATTATTATGAAAATAGGAAGAAAACATATAGGTGCCATATTGATGGGTGCTGCTCTCGTAGCAGCCTCATCATGTACCGACACATGGAATGAGCACTACGAGACAGAAACAGGAACGTCTGCCGACCAGACCTTGTGGCAAACCATAACACAGGACGAGAGCCTGAGCAAGTTTGCCCAGCTCATGGAGGCGGCCAAGTACTATCGTGATGAGAATCACCCTGCCTACACCACCGCAGCAGACGGCTCTCAAGTGCCCTACACCTACAAGCAAGTACTCGAAGGCAACAACACAGTCACCGTATGGGCGATCAAAAACGATGCCCTGAGCGACAACGGAAATGAGAATGACAAGGAAGACTGGGCATACTGGCTGAAGATGGCACAAGATGACGGTTACAACTTCCAGCAGCAGTTCATCGGCAACCACATGGCACTCTCACGCCGCCCCATGGCAGCGTCAGGCACAGAAAGCGAGCGTATCCGCCTCGTCAACAACAAGCTCGCCGAGATAGACTACGCCAACCAGACCTTTGCTGGCTCGAAGATCATCAAGTCAGACATAGGTACACGCAACGGCTTGCTGCACATCATCGACAAGCTGACCCCATTCGACTACAACATCTACGAGTACATCAAGTTCAACACCGATGCAAAGACCTCAAAGATACGCGAGTACATCGTCAAGCGCGACACCACGTATTTCGTGCCAGGCCTAAGTATCGAAGGCCTGCCCGATGAAAACGGCAATCCGACATACGTCGATAGCGTATATTTCCAGGGCAACATGAATTTCTCATGGCGTCTATACAATCCCACCGACTATGACTCAAACGATGCATGGATGAACGGCATGAAGATGATGTGGGCGGAAATCAACGCCGAAGACTCAGCCTTCGTAGTAGTCATCCCCACCAACACAGCGTGGGACGAGGCAGTCAACCGCCTCTCACCCTACTACAACTACGCAGATACCTATCCACGCATGGATAAGATCAAGACCGGCGACAAGACCAAGACCATGGACATCAAAAACGCCCGTCAGACCTACACCACCAGCGACGGTAGCCTCTACCAGACTACAGACTCGTTGCGTGACGTCAATGTCACGATGGATATAGCCACACAGCTCGCCTTCAACCTCAACGAGCAGCCCCAGATCAACAAGCAAAAATGGACAATGGAGGAATTCATGAAGAACTACGAGCTCTGTCCGTACCTTATCAATACGCGTGGAGACACCATCTTCAACAAAGCACTCGACAAGCAGGGCCGTGGCTGCTATCTCTCAGAAGTCTTCTCGGGCAACAAGGTCAAGATGAGCAACGGCTACGTTATCGAGACCGACAGATGGGGTATGCCAAGCGACGTATGGAAACGCGCCGTCGGAGTAAACTGCGGATATAACTACTACGAGAAGTCATCCAGCACACAGCTGAGCACAGGCAACATCAACGTATCACAGTCCGAGAAGTGGATTGACATATACGGACGTCCATCATACCTCGACTATGCCATCGTGACCGGCAACACTACCAACACACGTCCGGAAATCGTATTCCCACTCTACGGAAGCGATCAAGGTAACGCCTACGTGATGAGCAACCTCAACGGTCAGGGAGCCAAGTACGACATCTATGCCGTCATGGTGCCCGTATGGTACAAGACCAGTCAGGAAGAGCCCGACTTCTTCAAAGTCATAACGGAAGAAGTTCCCGATCCGACCGAAGAAGATCCAGAACACACAAGGCTTGACACCATCGAGATAGTACACCAGCACAACCTGCTCGAGTTCACACTCTACTACTGGAATGGCATACCAGACAAGAGCACCTATGAGTACAAGAACCAGGCAAGCATCTCCAAGAAGAACATCATCTACACAGGCGAGAAAGTCGAGCCCGTACTGATTTTCGAAGACGTAGAGTTCCCATACTCATATATGAACCTGTACAACACTTATCCAGTTCTCAAGATAGCTTCTTTAGCTCACAGCAACTCTAACTGCCAAAACAACGACAAGAGCACACACAGCTTAGGCTTCAACATCGACCGAATCCTGCTTGTGCCAAAAGAGAACTAACAGACATGTCAAACCGTAAAAGCAAACTACAATGAACAACATAATCAATACAGACCTTATCGGTAGAATCCGCCTCACGGGCATCACTCTACTGGCATTTGCGGCGTTTGGCACAACATCAGCCCACGCACAAGATGCAGAGGCATCCGAGACAACCGAGGTCCGCAGAGTCAAAAAGAGCGCACCAAAATATCAGACACGCCCCATCAAAGGTAAGGTAATAGACTCAGCCACCGGAGCTGCCATGGGAGGTGTGCGCGTACAGGCACTCGGCATGGGACAGTACTCTTGCCTCACCGAAGAAGACGGCACTTTCAAACTCGACCTTCCCGTCTTCCTCAACTCAGTCTACGTCTATGCCCCAGAATACAACGCACTACAGAGTGTCGTATCTGACCAAAAGACCAATGTCATACGCCTCTTGAGCGCGAACTTCAAGTCATTCTACGGCGAGGGCACCCAAATCGCAGCCAAAGCCGAGACCCAGCTCAAGGAGACAAGTTCGCTCACAGTCGAGACCGACATGATGAACCACCTCGCAGGCGACATCAACATCGTCCGCAAGAACGGACTCCCAGGCCAAGGAGCATACATGACCATACGCGGTGTCAACTCGCTCAACGCAGGTTCACAGCCCCTCGTAGTGCTCGACGGCAATATCATCGATATGCAGTACGACCGTACAGCACTACACGAAGGCTACTTTAACAACGTGCTTGCAGGCATTGACCCAGAGACCATTGACAAAGTCGAGGTGCTCAAGAACGGTACCTCACAATACGGAGCCAAAGGCGGCAACGGAGTGATTGTCATCACCACAAAGCGCGGCAAGAGCCAGGCTACACGAATCAACGCCCGCATCTACGGAGGAGTAGAGCTCATTCCAAAACAGCTCGACATGCTCTCAGGCAGCCAATACTCCACCTATCTTGGCGACCTCATCCCTACCATCAAGAACATGGATCAGAACAAGCTCAACTCCTTCGTGTTCCTTGACCAGAGCCCGACAAACTTCTACCGCAACGTCTACAACAACAACACCAACTGGCAAGACGGCATGTATCGCGCAGCAGGCAGCCAGAACTACAAGATCAGCGTAGAAGGCGGTGATGACGTAGGTATGTACTCACTCTCATTAGGCTACACCCAGGCAAGCAGCACAATGAAGCAGAACGACATGTCACGCCTCAACCTCCGCTTCAATACCGACATCAAGATAGGCAACAAGATTGTGACCGGACTCGACATCAACTACAACCAGACCGCCTACAATATCCTCGACAACGGTTGGAGCGAGAGCTATGCCATGCAGAACATAGGCTCTGTCAACGTGCTCGGTCTCGTCACAGCACCCTTCATCAGCCCATACAGCTACTATCTGGATCCAAGCACAGGTCAGTTGCTGCTGTCTCAAGAGTGGGCAGGCAAGTACGCAGCCACCGAGTACAACTACATCAAGAACCCATTCATCTTCTCAAAGATGCTCAATGATGTAAACGAAGTGACCCGCAACCCATACTGGATACTCGAAAACGGACACGGCAAGAACAAGAACTACGCCGAGATGACCAACTTCGGAATCAACGTATCACCCAAGTACCAGATCAACAAGGACTGGGCAGTATCAGACCGTTTCAACTTCAACATCAGCCGCAACAACGAGAAGTACTTCCTCCCCAACTACGGAGCCACACCATATATGCTCACCGACCTCGGCGAGATAACCTCCGTACTCAAGAGCCAGTTTACCAAGCAGACCACCATCAACAACGATCTGCGCGTAGAGTACGCACACCAATGGGGAGCACACACCTTTGATGCCTTTGCAGGCTGGCGTTTCAACTCATACGACTACTCATACTCATACCTCAGCGGTTACAACAACGAGAACGACAAGCTGCCCAACATCTCAAAGGACATGCAGTTCGTTAACTCAAGCGGAGCCAACGACTCATGGCGCGACATGACCTACTATCTCAACGCCAACTACAACTACGCCAACCGCTACTTCGCCCAATTCGGTCTGAGCATGGCCACATCAAGCCGTTTCGGCCAGAACACCAAAGCCTCCAACGGATTCCGTCTCGGTGGCGTAAGCTGGGGCGTATTCCCATCCCTGCAGTTAGGCTGGGTACTGACCAACGAAAAGTGGTTCAAGACCAATCCTAAATACGTCAACTACCTCAAGCTCACAGCTGGTATAGAAGTCAACGGCAACGACGGACTCGACTACTACGCAGCCCGCACATACTGGAGCACCGAGCAAGTCTTCGAAAACGTATTCGGCAAATACCTTGCCAACATAGCATCAAGCCAGCTCCAGTGGGAGAATATCCGCAAGGCAGACCTTGCCTTGCAAGGCTCATTCTTCCAGAACAGGCTTCAGGCAGGCATCAACCTCTACTGGAACAAGACCACCGATATGCTCACCCAGCGCGATCTCTCAGACCAGTACTTCATGGCCGGCATCTCCAACTACTGGACCAACGAAGGCGCCATGACCAACAACGGTGTAGAGTTCAACATCAGCGGAGCAATCATCAACAAGAAAGACTGGAAGTGGGAACTCGGAGCCACTCTGGGTCACTACAAGAACAAAGTCACAGAGCTGCCCGAATCAAAGGACAACACCATCAAGTTCTACGAGCGCGATGCCGACGGTGTGGCGCGAGAGACAGGCAGCATGACAGGCTACACGACCAGCGCATACGGCAACGGCAACATACTCACAGCAGTAGGCTACGCCTCAGGCACATTCTACGGCTGGGAAGTAAACAAGTCTAACGGAAGCACAGGAGTGTTCCGCAACGACGCCGAAGCCAGCACAGCAGGCAAGTACGGCTATCTGCGCTACTACACAGGCGGTCAGATACACGAGTACAAGGCCGGCGACATGTCATACGTAGACCAGAACAACGACGGCTGGATAGACGAGAGCGACAAGGTAGCCCTCGGCAACGCCCACCCCGACCTCTTCGGCAACATCTTCACAAGCCTCACATGGAAGAATCTCCGTCTCGACATGAACTTCAAGTACAGCATCGGCAACGACATCTACAACTACCAGCGCTCAGTTCTGGAGTCAGGCTGTACCACCTACAACCAGACCGCAGCTATGGCACGCCGCTGGTCATACGAAGGCCAGTCAACCGATATCCCACGCGCTATGTACACCAACAGCGACTCATACGTAGGCAACGAACTCATGAGTTCACGTTGGATTGAAGACGGCAGCTACCTCAAACTCAAGAACATCCGTCTGACCTATACCCTGCCATACCACAACTCATGGCTTCAGGGTGTGAAGATATGGGGCGAGGCCAACGACGTCTTCACTATAACCAAATACTTGGGTACAGACCCAGAGACCAGCGCAAACAACGGGACTCTCTATCAGGGCATAGACACAGGCCGCATACCAGCCGGCACAAGCTTCAACTTTGGTGCTACAATTAACCTGTAATCGAAATAAAACATGAATATGAAAACCAAATCAATCATAACCTTGCTGTGCCTCTGCATGGGGCTCAGCATGGCCACCACCTCATGTCAAGACATGCTCAACGCAGAATCTGACCGCAACTCATACGAGGTGGCACAAGATACACTCTATTCATACTGGGGCATACTCAAAGGCCTTCAAAACCTCGGAGAGCGATACGTCATACTCGGCGAATGCCGCGGCGAGCTCATCGATGCAGGCGGCTGGGTGACAGACTCAGTCAGGGCGATGCTCACCTTCGGAATGAACGACAGCGAAGGCGTACGCGACGGAGCCAACCGCTATCTCAAAGTCAGCGACTACTATCAGGTCATCAACTCATGCAACGCCTACCTGGCAAGCGTCGACACCCTGCGCAAGACCTCAGGCGGAGTAGGCTACATGGTACGCGAAGCAGCACAAGTCGAGGTAATCCGCGCATGGGTATACATGCAGCTCGTCATCAACTACGGCAGAGTACCATTCTACCTCACCCCCATGCTCTCAACCGAAGACATCGAGAATTTCGAATACCAATATAAAGACGAAGCAAATGGTGTGGAAGGCAAGAACTACGCAGACGCCGACAACCTCTTCTCGCTGCTCGAAAGCCGTCTGATACACTCATACGAAGTAGAAAACAGCCCCTCACCCTACGGAGGCTTCCCACAGTACGACCGGTACGGCTACAAGACCAGCGTATGCCACTCACTCAAGGCCATGTTCCCCGCAGCAGTAGTCCTCGGCGACCTCTACCTCATGGGCAACCAATATGAAAAGGCAGCCCAATCATACTACAACTACCTCAAAGGCCAGTATGGCGGTGTAATCCCGACAGCATACTACAGCACCGGTTATATCCCACAAAACGAAGACACGCCAATAGCCTCACACTATGGCTATCCCTGGAACGAGACAGGAGCACCCACCCGCAGTCAGGAGTCAGTCACCGCAATCCCATCAAGCACCAGCGGCATGTGGGGCACAGTACAGCGCGGAGTCAACGACCTCTACGGCTTCAAGGCATCAATACGCCAGTCTACAGGCAAGGACTCAGTCACCACAGCCAGCGTAAGCCTCGAAAGAAACTGGGAGTTGCAGCTCTGCCCAAGCCAAGGATACTGGAATCTCTGCAAAGCTCAGGAATACGAAGTATATGTCTCACCCGATGTAGCTAACTTCGAGTCAAACAACAGGCTCGTAGTCTTCGAAGGCGTAGGCGATGCACGCGGCATCGTGAGCAACTCTGGCGTTGGCTACGTAGCACGCTTCAGTTCAGGCTCATACTATGTAGGCCACACCGAATACCAGACCTACATCATGAAACAGAACCCCCTTGGAGCCTTCTCGACCGTATTCCCCATGGTATACCGCAAGAGCCAGATTTGGCTGCGCTTCGCCGAAGCACTCAACCGTGCAGGCTTCCCCGGCTACGCATTCGCGATACTCTGCAACGGTCTGACCCGCAACACCAACTGGCTGCCCTCAGATGACAACGAGTACGTCCCGAGCGCATACCGTATGTACTTTACCTATACCACTACCGATGACCAGGGAGAGGAAGTCGAGTACACCTTCCCAGCCGACTATGAGACAAACGACATAGCAATCATCACAAACGAGGAAGTAAACAAAGAGCAGTTCCGCAGCGACTCTACAGCTCTCGCACAAGCCATCGCAGCCCAACTGCCCGATGGCATCACAGTCGAAGACCTCGGCAACCTGCAAAAGGGTTTGGTCGTAGGCTACGAGAACTACATGGACGACAACTCCACCGTCGTCTGCAACTACATCAGCCGCGACGAGATGAACAGAAAGCCAGCATGGCTTGATTTCAGCGACGAAAATCGTTTCTCAGGATCATCATTACTCTCCATCCAGTTCGTAGAGAACTATCCCCTTACTCCTGGTGATGGTCCCACACTCTACTTCCGTTCAGCAGGCACAGGTCAGACCTACACACGCGGTATCCACCAGAAAGGTTGTGGTCTGCTGATGCCAGGCGAGCGTCGCAGCAGCTACAACTTCGTAAACCAAGTCAACAAGAAACTTGGCACAGAGTGGACCAAGGCAGAAGTCTATGACCCAGCCAACCAAGCAGCAGTCATCGAAGCCATCGAAGACCTCATCGTCGACGAGGAAGCCCTTGAACTCGCCTTCGAAGGCAGCCGTTTCTTCGACCTCATGCGCGTAGCACGACGCCGCGGCACACAATACATGGTCGATAAGCTCAGCACCCGTGGCGACTTCAACGCCAACGGACTCCAGAGAGAAAAGAACTGGTACTTCCCGCTACCCGACGACGAGAGATACATCCTCAAGTAACCCGATCCCAAATATAGCACATACGACGGAGCCATCTTACACAAAGTTGGCTCCGTCGTTCTTTTTACTAACAAAACGTCAGCAAAACAGCCAAATAATACATTTTGGCAATAAAAATACGAATTTTGCTTAACTTTTTACACAAAACTATTGCTTATAATATAAAATTGTCATACATTTGCAAAAGAGAATCAAAAAGCAATATCAAACGAACAAAAAAAACATAAACTATGGACGCAAAAAAAGTATTGGAAGACCTCAAAAGGCGCTTCCCAGGTGAGCCTGAATACCATCAGGCAGTAGAAGAAGTACTCGGCACAATCGAAGAAGAGTACAACAAGCACCCCGAGTTTGACAAAGTAAACCTCATCGAACGTCTCTGTATCCCCGACCGCATCTACACGTTCCGTGTCACATGGATGGACGACAAGGGTCAGATACAGACCAACATGGGCTACCGCGTGCAGCACAACAACGCCATCGGCCCCTACAAGGGCGGTATCCGCTTCCACAAGTCAGTAAACCTCGGCATACTCAAGTTCCTCGCCTTCGAGCAGACCTTCAAGAACTCACTCACCACCCTCCCCATGGGCGGCGGCAAAGGCGGCTCGGACTTCAGCCCACGCGGCAAGTCAAACGCCGAAGTGATGAGATTCTGCCAAGCCTTCATGCTTGAACTCACACGCCACATCGGTCCCGACGTCGACGTGCCAGCAGGCGACATCGGCGTAGGCGGACGCGAAGTAGCATACATGTTTGGCATGTACAAGAAGCTCACACGCGAATACTCCGGCACATTCACAGGCAAAGGCCTAGAGTTTGGAGGCTCACTCATACGCCCAGAGGCAACAGGCTACGGCACCGTATACTTCCTCCGCGCCATGCTCGCCACCAAGGGCGACAAGATTGAAGGCAAGAAAGTCCTCATCTCAGGCGCAGGCAACGTAGCCCAATACGCCGCCGAGAAAGTACTCCAGCTCGGAGGCACCCCCATGACCATGTCAGACTCCGACGGCTACATCTACGACCCCGATGGCATCACACGCGAGAAGCTCGACTACATCATGGAGTTGAAGAACGTCTACCGCGGCCGCATCAAGGAATATGTAGACCAATACCCCACCGCCAAGTACGTAGCCGGAGCCAAGCCATGGTTTGAGAAAGCCGACATAGCCCTGCCCTGCGCCACACAAAATGAGCTCAACGAAGAAGCAGCCAAAGCCCTCGTAGCCAACGGCGTAATCGCCGTATGCGAAGGAGCCAACATGCCCACCACCCCCGAAGCCATCAAAGTATTCCAAGACGCCAAGATACTCTACTCACCAGGCAAAGCCTCAAACGCAGGCGGAGTATCAGTATCAGGTCTTGAGATGTCACAAAACTCAGAGCGACTCTCATGGAAGGCAGAAGAAGTCGACGCCAAGCTCCTCTGGATTATGGAGAATATCCACGAGAACTGCGTCAAGTACGGCACCGAAGCCGATGGCTACGTCAACTACGTCAAGGGAGCCAACGTAGCAGGCTTCATGAAAGTAGCAAAAGCCATGATGGCACAAGGTGTACTGTAAAAAAACAAACCAAAACGGATAATAAAAAATATCGCACTTCAAACCGACGAAGTGCGATATTTTTTTCGTAACTTTACGCCATGCAACTCAAAGATACCCCATTTGTAGACCTCATGCAGCGACGCATCTTCAACGTCCTGCTCATAGCCAATCCCTACGACGCCTTCATGCTCGAAGACGATGGTCGAATAGACGAAAAGATCTTCTCCGAATACGCCAAGCTCGGACTGCGCTTTCCTCCCCGCTTTATCCAAGTCAGCAACCAGGAAGAATGCGAGCGCGAGATGAAACGCGTCAGCATAGACCTCGTCATCTGCATGCCCGCTGCCGAAAACAACGACGTCTTCGACATCGCACGCGAGGTCAAGGCAGCCCACCCCGACATCCCCATCGTAGTACTCACCCCCTTCTCCCACGGCATCACACGCCGCATTCAAGACGAAGACCTCACCGTCTTCGAATACGTCTTCTGCTGGTTGGGCAACACCGAACTCCTGCTGACCATCATCAAGCTCATCGAAGACAAGATGAACCTCGAGCACGACATACGCGTGGCCGGCGTACAGATGATATTAGTCGTCGAAGACGGCATACGCATGTACTCCAGCATACTCCCCCGTCTCTACAACTTCGTCCTCAACCAGTCCCTCAGTTTCGCCTCCGAAGCCCTCAACTCAAGTCTCGAAGCCCTACGTATGCGCGGCCGACCCAAGATAGTCCTCGCACGCACCTACCAAGAAGCCTGGAACATCTACGAACGCTTTGCCGACAACACCCTCGGCGTCATCTCCGACTGCCGCTTCCCCATATACGACGGTTCCACACAGAAAGACGAGATGGCAGGCTATAAGCTCCTGCGCTGCATACGCGCCCGCGATCCCTACATCCCGCTCATCATGGAGTCCAGCGAAAGCGAGCGAGCCCCCCTCGCCCACCAATGCGGAGCAAACTTCATCGACAAGAACTCCAAGAAGATGGACGTAGACCTACGCGATCTCATACGCCGATTCTTCGGCTTCGGCGACTTCGTCTTCCGCAACCCCGACACCCTCGAAGAAGTAGCCCGCATACACAACCTCAAGGAGCTCCAGGACAACATCATGACCCTGCCCGCCGACTCTCTCCTCTACCACCTCAAGCGCAACAACGTAAGTCGCTGGCTATCGAGTCGCGCCCTCTTCCCCATCGCCGAGATACTCAAACGCATCACCTGGGACAAGCTCCAAGACGTCGACGCCCACCGCCAAGTCATCTTCGAAGCCATCATCGCATACCGTCGCATGAAGAACCAAGGCGTAGTCGCCGTATTCCAGCGCGACAGATTCGACCAGTACAGCAACTTCGCCCGAATTGGAGACGGATCGCTCGGCGGCAAAGGCAGAGGCCTCGCCTTTCTCGACCGAATGATCATGAAGCACGGCAGCGAAGCCCCAGCCCCCCTCTTCATACCCAAGACCCTCGTGCTCTGCACCGACATCTTCGATGAGTTCATGGACACCAACGACCTCTACGGCGTAGCCCTCAGCGACCTCAGCGACGACGACATACTCCAGGCATTCCTCCGCGGCCGACTTCCCCAACGACTCCTCGGCGACCTCGAAGCCTTCATGGAAGTCGTCAAAGCCCCCCTGGCCATACGCTCCTCCTCCCTGCTCGAAGACAGCCACTACCAACCCTTTGCAGGCATCTACTCCACCTACATGATACCCTACAGCGACGACAAATACGTCCGTCTGGCCATGCTCTCCAACGCCATCAAAGCCGTCTACGCCAGCGTATACTACCAAGGATCAAAAGACTACATGACAGCCACCTCCAACGTCATCGACCAAGAAAAGATGGCCGTCATACTCCAGGAAGTCGTAGGCCAGTCCTACGGCAAACGCTATTACCCCACCATCTCAGGCGTAGCACGCAGCGTCAACTACTACCCCATCGGCGACGAACGCGCCGAAGAAGGCACCGTCTCCTTAGCCCTCGGCCTCGGCAAATACATCGTAGACGGAGGCACCAGTCTCAGAGTATGCCCCTCACACCCCCATCAAGTGCTACAGATGAGCGAGACAGACATCGCCCTGCGCGACACCCAGACCACCTTCTATGCACTCGAAGAGAACACCCCCTCAGCCTCACCCAAAGTCGACGATGCCTTCAACCTAACCAAACTCCGCGTCCGCGATGCCGAAGGCGACGGATCACTACAGTGGATCAGTTCCACCTACGACCCCATAGACCAATGCATCTACGACGGCTACTACGAAGGCCGCAATCGCAAGATAATCTCCTTTGCCGGCGTCCTCCAAAACGGAGTCTGGCCCCTGCCCGAAATACTCCGACACATACTCAAGATGGGACAAGAAGCCATGCAACGCCCCGTTGAGATAGAATTCGCATGCAATATCCACCCCGACCGCAGCGGAGAATTCTATCTCCTTCAGATTAGACCCATGGTCGACAACCGCATGGAACTCAAGGAAGACCTCAGTGAGATACCCGACCAAGACTGTCTTCTACGCAGCCACAACGCCATCGGACACGGCATTTTCACCGACATACAAGACATCGTCTACGTCAAGACCAAACCCGACGCCACCCCACAAAGCGACACCGACAGCCAGCCATACAGCCCATCTATGAACACCATCATAGCCGATGAAATCGAAAAGATCAACCGCAGTCTCCTCGAGTCCGACCGCAAATGCCTCCTCATAGGCCCAGGACGCTGGGGCTCAAGCGACCCCTGGCTCGGCATACCCGTCAAATGGCCACACATATCCAGCGCACAAGTCATAGTTGAAGCCGGACTGGAGACATTCCAAGTCGACCCTTCACAAGGCACTCACTTCTTTCAGAACCTCACCTCCTTAGGCGTAGGCTACCTCACCATAGCCCCCTTCCGCGGCGACGGCATCTACGACGAAGACACCCTCAACCAAATGCCAGCCTACCAAAGCACACCCCACGTACGCCACATACACCTCGCCACCCCACTGACCATCAAAATCGACGGCATGAAAAAAGAAGCCGTCATAATAAACAACGACAAGACATAAAAAACCGACATAATATGAAACACCTCATTGCCACCCTCCTCGCAGCCCTTACCCTCAACGCCTGCACCGCCGGTGAGGCACCCGTCATCACCTCCGACAGCACCACAGTCATCCTCTTCGAAAACGACGTACACTGTCAAGTCGACGGCTACACCAGCCTCTCCCAGCTACGCAGTGCCATCAGCGACACAGCCCACGTAGCCGTAGTCAGTTCAGGCGACTTCCTCCAAGGCGGCACCATCGGAGCCATCTCGCACGGAGCGCACATCACCGCCATCATGCAGACCATAGGCTACGACGCCATCACCCTCGGCAACCACGAGTTCGACTATCAGATAGACCGCATGAGCCAACTCATAGACCAAGCCGCCCTCCCCGTCACCAGCTGCAACTTCATTGCCCTCCCCGACAGCATTCACCCCACCCCACGCCAGCCATACCCCTCCTACATCATACGCGCCATCGGCAAGCGCAAGATAGCATTCATCGGCATCACCACCCCCACCACCCTCCAAAGCGAAGAATACGCATTCTGGGACAAGCAAGGACGTCAGACCCACGACCTGCTCACCGACAGCATCTACCAGATAGTACAAGCCGCAGTCGACCAGGCACGAAGCCAAGGAGCCCAATACTGCATCGTCCTGAGCCACCTCGGTGAAGATGACAACAACAGCCACATCACCAGCCACAGCCTTGCAGCAGCCACACACAGCATCGACGCCATTCTCGACGGTCACACCCACAGCGTAATCCCCAACTACCAGCACACCAACCTCCACGGCAAGCCCGTCATCATCGCCCAGACAGGCACAGGATTCAAGAACATCGGCAAACTCACCATCGACACCCAGGGACGCATCACCACCGAACTACTCCCCACCGCCAGCCTACCAGAAACCGTCAAGTCACGCCACACACAGACCGCCACCGTCGTAGACAGCATCAAAGCCCTCGTCGCACGCGAGACCTCGCAAGTAGTCTGCCACAGCGACTTCCCCATACGCATACTCGATGACACAGGCCGCCAAGCCGTACGCTTCAGCGAGACCAACGCAGGCGACCTCGTCTGCGACGCCTTCCGCACCATCGGCAACGCCCAGATAGGTCTCAGCAACGGAGGCGGCATACGAGCAGAACTCCCCAGCGGTGACCTCACCTACGGCGACATCATCTCCCTCCTACCCTTCGAGAACCACCTCGAAGTCATACAAGTCACTGGCCAAGAGCTCTACGACGCCCTCGAAGCATGCAGTCAATCATACCCCGAAAGCGACGGACAGTTCGCCCAAGTCAGCGGCATACGCTACACCATCGACACACGCTCAGCCAAGCGCGTCACCTCCGTAGAGCTCCTCAACCCCGACGGCACCTACACCCCCATAGACCTCAAACAGAACTACACCCTCTGCACCAGCGACTATTGCACCACAGGCGGCGGCGCATACGGCAAATTTAAGCAATGCCCCAAGCTCAAGACCAATATCTGTCGATACAGCGATGCCCTCATAGAATACATCACCAACCACCTCGGCGGCAAAATACCCCCACAATACGCCCAGCCACAAGGTCGAATCAAGATCATTTGATTTATTG
>CALZJL010000002.1 GCA_945787625.1 uncultured Prevotellaceae bacterium | reverse complement strand
GTGGCCGGACTATCCGAGCAAGGAGGACTTCCTTTGGGACGAGGAGGAGTATTGAGCAACTATAAAATGCTTATTTTTATCCCCACAGTACAATATTGTTATTGTGGGGTGCGTTATATTGGGTGATGAAGAGGCTGTTTGTTATACTGGTTTGGGTGCTGGTGGCATCTGGTGCCTGGGCGCAGGACGACGCGGCTTTTACTCATTTCTGGAAGCTGAGGACGCTTCACAACCCTGCGGCGGCGGGGCTGGGTTCGATGCTCGATGTGAATGGGGCTTACCGTATGGAGATGGCGGGGTTCGAGAATGGGGGACAGGTGTTTGTCTTGCAGGCTGATATGCCTTTGTTTTTCCTCTCGCCGCGTCATGGGGTGGGGCTGGGATTTATGAATGATAAGATCGGTTTGCTGAGCAACAAGAGGATGTGGGTGGACTATGCGTATCATCACCCGTTTGGCCGGAGACATCGTGTGAGTGGGGGGATTAGAATTGCGTTGTTGTCGAATGCGTTTAAGGGTAGTGGGGCTGTGACTGAGGGTGCGGGGGACAATGTGATTCCGTCGACGGACTTGAATGGTATGGGCTTTGATCTGGATATGGGGCTGAGGTATGACTGTGGGGAGGTGTGGCATGTGGGGGTGGCTTGTACGCATCTGTTGTCGCCGGTGGTGAGCCTGGGTGACGAGAAGAGGTATCAGGTGGCTTTCGCACCGACGCTGGCGGCGATGGGGGGGTATTGCCTGACGTTGCGCAATAGGGAGTTTAGAATGATGGCGGACGCTATGGTGCGTTCTAATTTCCAGAGCTGGAGGGCTGATGTGGCGCTGCGTGTGGCGTATGATGGGAGTAAGGTCAGGATGTATGCTGGACTGAATTATAGTCCGACGGTGAGTGTGGCTCTGTTGTTGGGCTTTAACTTCCATGGGGCGAAGATTGGGTATAGCTATGAGATGTATACGGGGGGAATTGCGGTGCAGAATGGTACGCATGAGCTGACGGTGGGGTATGAACTGGATTTGAGTGTTGTCAGGAGGGGAAGGAACTTTCACCAGAGTGTGAGGTGGTTGTAGTGATTTGTTGGATTGTAATTATAATATTGAGAATGAAGAATAGTATAGTATGTGGCTTGTGTGCGGCGGGGGTGTTGCTTTCGCTGTGTGGCTGCTTTGGCGGCTCGTCAAATGCTATGTCGAATGGTGGTGAGGTGACGGGCTTCCGTGGCTCGGCTGTGCAGGAGTCTACTCCGTATGGTATGGTGGCTGTGGGTAAGGGTAGCTTGAAGGTGGGCTTCGAAGAGGGTGACTCGTTGTGGGGGAGTGGCTTTCCTGTGAGGGAGATTAGTGTGGACGGGTTCTGGATGGATCAGTATGAGGTGTCGAATGCTAAGTATCGGCAGTTTGTGATGTGGGTGAGGGATAGTATCGTGAGGGAGCGTCTGGCTGATCCTGCGTATGGGGGGGACGAGACGTTTAAGATCGAGGAGGATAAGAATGGTGATCCTGTGACGCCGCATCTTAACTGGAAAAAGCCGATTCCTTCGCTGCGTAAGGCTACGGAGGATGAGCTGAGGGCGATTGAGAGTGTGTATACGTATCACCCTGTGGACGGGACGAAGATGCTGGACGCGAGTCAGATGAATTATCGTTATGAGATTTATGACTATGCGGCGGCGGCGCAGAGGAGGTTTAGACTGAATCCTGATGAGCGTGACTTGAATACGGATCATGCTGTGAGTGAGGAGGTGGTGATGATTAGTAAGGATACGGCTTGGGTGGACGATGATGGGCGTATAGTGCGTCAGACGATTACGCGTCCGCTGAGTGGGCCTTGGGATTTTCTGAATACTTATATCGTGAATGTATATCCTGATACGACGTGTTGGGTGAATGATTTTCGTAATGCGGATAATGAGAGGTATATGAAGTTGTATTTCTCGAATGCGCAGTATGATGATTATCCTGTGGTGGGGGTGAACTGGGAGCAGGCGAATGCTTTTTGTGCGTGGAGGACGGATATGGCTTTGCTGGGGCAGGGGAGGTTTGCGGGGAGTATGCAGAGGTTCAGACTGCCGACGGAGGTGGAGTGGGAGTTTGCTGCGAGGGGTAAAGAGGGGACGGTGTTCCCTTGGGAGCAGAAGGGGACGAAGAGTGATAAGGGGTGTTTTTATGCTAACTATAAGCCTGACCGTGGGAATTATACGCGTGACGGGAGCCTGATTACGAGTCGTTGTGGCATTTTTAGCCCGAATTCATCGGGACTTTATGATATGGCGGGTAATGTGGCTGAGTGGACGAGTACGGTGTTTACTGAGGCTGGGGTGGAGGCTATGAGTGATATGAACCCGGAGTTGCGCTATAATGCGAATATCTTGAGGGCTAAGGATAATAATGGGGTGGCGCCTGATCCTTATCGTCTGGCGAAGAAGTGTGTGAGGGGCGGGTCGTGGAAGGATCCTGAGAGTATGATCAGGAGTGCGTGGCGTAGCTTTGAGTATCAGAATCAGCCTCGTTCGTTTATTGGCTTCCGTTGTGTGCGTAGTATGGTGAATGATAATTCGCGTGCGCAGCTGAAGAAGGTGAAGGGGGCGTCGAAGGGGACGAAGGTGGCTAAGGCTCCGAAGGGCTCGGGGAGCTCGTCGGGTGGCGGGGCGCTGAGTGCGCGTCGTCCGCCAAGGAGGTAGGGGGAGAGAGTGTGTGTGTGTAATCGGTTTTTGTGGTTAATTTATTTGTGGATATGAATATTGTCAATAGAATTCAGAAGTGGATGGATACGATGGCTGGCCAGACGTTTATGCAGTATGCTTACAGCTGGGGTGCGGCGATTGTCATCTTGGGTACGTTGTTTAAACTGACGCATCTTCCGGGGGCGAATCTGATGCTTTTCATCGGTATGGGTACTGAGGTGTTTGTGTTTGTCGTGGCTGGCTTTGAGCGTGTGACGGAGAAGGACGAGAGTTTCGGGACGAAGGGTGTTGCTGAGGGGGAGGTGGTGCCTGCGGAGCAGGTGGCTGGGCAGCCTCAGGTGGTGGTAGCTCAGGAGACGTTGCATGGTGTGCCGGAGGGGCAGATTGGGGTGGTTTCATCGGGGGTGGTGCCTCAGATGGAGGTGGTGTGTGCGACGGACGCGTCTGAGATTGAGGGGGCGGTGAAGGCGTATGCTGAGCGTCTGAATGAGCTGACGGAGGTGCTGGGGCGTGTGAAGGTGCAGGCGGATCGTATGAGTACGGATAGTGAGGAGATGGAGAATCTGAACCGGACGCTGACGGGGATTGCTACGGTGTATGAGTTGCAGCTGCGTAATATCAGTAAGCAGGTGAGTACGATCGAGCAGATTGATGAGCAGACGAGGCGTATGGCTGACCAGATTCAGGAGCTGAACAATGTGTATGGGCGTATGATCTCGGCGCTGACGGTGAATATGGGTAATGGTAAGTAATGTGATGTGGGGGGATTGTAGTTAGGTAAGATGGCTCAGTTCAAGAAGAAAAAGATGTCGCCGCGTCAGAAGATGATCAATCTGATGTATGTCGTGCTTATGGCTATGCTTGCGTTGAATGTGAGCAGCGATGTGCTGAATGGGTTTACTTTGGTGTCGGATAAGCTGGACTTGTCGACGCAGAATTCGGCGTTGATCAATGAGGGTATTTATAATGAGTTGGAGGCGCAGTATAGGGCTAACCCTGCTAAGGTGGGGGTGTGGCGCGACAGGGCGCTGAGGGTGAGGGAGATGAGCGACTCGCTGTATGGGTTGCTGGACGAGTTGAAGTGGGAGATTGTGCGTCTGAGTGACGGGAAGGATGCGGATATTCACAATATTCGTAATCAGGAGGATCTGGAGGCTGCGGCGCAGGTGATGCTGGCGCCGGGGACGGGGCGTGGACGTGAGTTGTATAATGCTATCACGTTGTATCGTGGGAGAATGACGAAGCTTGTGGACGATAGGGCTAAGCGTAGGCTGATAGAGACGAACTTGAGTACGCAGGTGAGTGAGAGGGCTGCGATGGAGGGTAAGAATTGGCAGGAGAGTATGTTTGAGAGTATGCCTGTGGCGGCGGCGGTGACGATGCTGACGAAGTTGCAGAATGATGTGAGGTATGCTGAGGGGGAGGTGCTGCATAATCTGATCAAGAATGTGGACGTGAAGGATATTCGTGTGAATCAGTTGAATGCTTATGTGATTCCGAATAGCCAGACGGTGGTGCAGGGGGGACGCTTCTCGGCGCAGATTATCATGGCGGCGGTGGATACGACGCGTAGGCCTACGATTTATGTCGGGGGGAAGCCTGTGGGGAATGAGCATGGGGTGTATGAGGTGGTGTGCTCGAAGACGGGGGAGTTTACTTTGAATGGTTTCATCGAGATGCTGAATGGTGAGGGGGAGAGGGTGAAGCGTGAGTTTTCGCAGAAATATACGGTGGTGGCTCCGAGTGCTACGGTGAGTGCTGACATCATGAATGTGTTGTATGCGGGGTATGACAATCCGATCTCGGTGAGTGTGCCGGGGGTGCCGCTTAATAGGGTGAGTGTGGCGATGTCGGGGGGCTCGCTGGTGCAGAGGGGTGACGGGCATTATGTGGCGCGGCCTACGAATGTGGGGGGGGAGGCTGTGTTTACGGTGACGGCGTTGATGGAGGGGCGGACGCAGGAGATGGGGAAGTTTGCTTATCGTGTGCGTAAGTTGCCTGATCCTACGGCGTTTATTCCGTGTGGGGATAGGCATTTCATGGGGGGAAAATTGTCGAAGCAGGAGCTGATGGGGGCTGAGGGGCTTGGTGCGGCGATTGATGATGGGTTGCTGAACATTCCGTTTGCGGTGAGGGGCTTTGAGACGGTGTTTTTTGATAATCTGGGTAATGCTGTGCCTGAGGTGAGCCAGGGGGCTGCTTTTACGGAGAGGCAGAGGGCTCTGATGCGTGGGCTGGGGCGCGGAAAGCGGTTCTTTATCACGAAGATCAGGGCTCTGGGGCCTGATGGGGTGGAGCGTACGTTGAATGGGGCTGTGGAGGTGATTGTTAATTGATGTTTGTATGATTATGAGAAAGATAGCTTTTGTGTGTGCCTTGCTGTTTGTGTGTGGGGCGGTTGTGGTGAACGGTCAGCCTAAGAAGCGTAGGACGACTACGACGAATGAGGTGATGAAGCAGGGGGCTGAGAGGGCTGCTGCTGTGGCGGCTAAGGGGGCGGATAGAATGTCTATCATGTTTCCGACGAGGGACGCTATGCCTGAGGATGTGGTGTGGCGTAGGGATATTTATCGTGTGTTGGACTTGGGCGTGGATGCTAATGCTACGTTGTATTACCCTGTGGAGCCGATGGGGAGGCAGGTGAACTTGTTTACGTATGTGTTTCGCCTGATGCTGACGGGGCGTATTAATGCTTATACTTATAAACTGGACGGGGTGGAGAGCTTCGATGGGAAGGATAGAATGGAGGTGCGTGATGTGCTGGACCGGTACTCTATTTATTATGAGGAGAAGGACGGGCGTTTCACGGTGGAGAATAATGATATCCCGAGTGCTGAGGTGACGAGGTATTATCTGAAGGAGTGTGTGTATGTGGATCAGCGTACGGGGACTGTGCAGCGTAAGGTGACGGCTTTGTGTCCGGTGTTGATGCGTGGTGCTGATGACTTCGGGGGGGAGGCTACGCCGTATCCGTTGTTTTGGCTGAATTATGATGAGATTGCTCCGTGGTTGGCGAAGTTGCCTGTGATGTCGAGCAATTTGAATAATGTGTCGAATATGACGGCTGATGATTATTTTACGATGAATCGTTATGATGGGAAGGTGTATAAGACTAACAATCTGCAGGGGAGGGCTTTGGCGCATTATTGCAAGTCTGACTCGGCGATGTCTGCTGAGCAGGCTAAGATTGAGAAGCAGATTAGGGATTTTGATACGCGTCTGTGGGGGGGACTGACGCATGAGGATAGCTTGCGTGTGATGCGTGAGGATAGTGTGGCCAAGGCTAAGGTGGCGGCTGCTTCGGCTAAGAAGAAGAGATCGGGGTCGTCGTTGTTCGGGAGGTCGGCGAGGTCTGCGGGGAGTGTGTCTGGGTCTGATGCTGCTAAGGCTGCTGATGCTGGGAAGGCTGATGCTGGGGAGGCTGAGCCTACGCGTGTGAGTGTGCGTAGACAGAGGAGGTGATTGTGTGTGTGTTTTCTCTCTTGTTTAATATTTTAAAGTTTGTTTGATTATGAAGAAGTTTTTACTTGTATTGCTTTCTTGTGTGGCTTTGTCTGGCTTTGCGCAGACGAAGTTGGTGCGTTTCGGCGTGGAGGGCGGTCTTAATGTGAATAAGATGAGCTTCTCGAAGGAGTTGCTGTCGAGTGAGAATCGTTGTGGCTTCTTTGTGGGACCTAAGATGTATGTGAAGATTCCTTTGGTGGGGCTGGGGGCTGATGCTGCTGTGTTGTATAGCTTGAATGGGGCGTCGAAAGAGGAGTTGAATGAGGCTGGAGATGTGGTTGTAAACTCTAAGAACTTGTCTTATTTTGAGATTCCTGTGAATCTGCGTTATGATGTGAGCTTTCTGAAGATTGCGGGGGCTTATGTGGCTACGGGGCCTCAGTATAATATCGCGCTTAACTCTATGGATGCTTTGCAAGAAGTGGAAATGACGCGTCGCTCTTCGTGGGGCTGGAATGTGGGGGCTGGCCTGAAGTTGTGGGATAAGTTGCAGCTGGGTGTGTCGTATACTATTCCTATTAGTGGTCTGAATAGTGGTACGGTTGGAGAAGTTATCACTAATGCGAAGCAGAAGACTGTGAAGGTTCGTCTGGCTTATATTTTCTAAATGGTTGTAGATTGTGTGGTCCCTCTGCCTTTGGAGGGTACTTTTTCTTATAGTGTGCCTGCCCACTTGTGCGATCGTGTACAGGTGGGTTGCCGTGTTAATGTGCCTTTTGGGAAGAAGAAGCAGTATGCTGCTTTGGTGGTGGGGGTGCATGTGGGTGATGGTGTGGGGTTTGATGGGGAGCTGAAGGATATCCTTGGGGTGATGGACGAGAGGCCGATGTTGCTGGAGGGGCAGCTGAGGCTGTGGAGGTGGGTGGCGGAGTATTATTTGTGTTCGCTGGGGGAGGTGTATAAGGCTGCGGTGCCTTCGATGCTGAAGGTGGAGGACGGGGTGTGTAGGTATAGGCCTAAGGTGGTGGAGTGTGTGAGGCTGAGGGGGGAGTTGTTTGATGCGGTGGGGCTGAATGTGTCGCTGGGGGAGCTGAGGTCGGCTCCGAAACAGCAGTTGGCGATGCTGAAGTATGTGGAGCTGGCTGGGGTGAATGCTGCGCTGAGGGTGGGGAATATGGGGGTGTTGAGGGAGGTGACGTGTGAGGAACTGCTGAGGGCTGCGGGGTGTACGAGGGGGGTGATGAGGGCTTTGTGTGAGAGGGGCTTGCTGGAGGTGTATGAGAGGAGGGTGGATCGTATTCCGACGCAGAATATTCCGCTTGAGCTGGTGATGCATGAGCTGTCGGACGCGCAGTTTGTGTGTAAGCAGCAGATCTTGGATGTGCTGAGGGTGAAGGATGTGTGTCTGCTGCATGGGGTGACGGGGAGTGGTAAGACGGAGGTGTATGTGCATTTGATGTGTGAGGCTCTGGAGAGGGGGGAGCAGGTGTTGTTTCTGCTGCCTGAGATTGTGTTGACGAGTCAGCTGACGGAGAGGCTGAGGAGGGTGTTTGGGGATAGGCTGGGGGTGTATCATAGTAAGTATTCGGACGCGGAGAGGGTGGAGGTGTATCAGAAACAGGTGTCGGACTGCCCGTATGAGATTATCGTGGGGGTGAGGAGTAGTGTGTTGCTGCCGTTTCAGCGTCTGGGGCTGGTGATCGTGGACGAGGAGCATGAGTCGAGTTTTAAGCAGACGGAGCCTGCGCCGCGTTATCATGGGAGGAATGTGGCGTTGATGCTGGCGAGGCTGTCGGGGGCTAAGACGGTGTTGGGGACGGCGACGCCTTCGTTGGAGAGTTATCATAATTGTATGGTGGGGAAGTATGGGCTGGTGAAACTGAAGTCGAGGTTTGGGAATGCTTTGATGCCTGAGATTAGGGTGGTGGATATTGGGGACTTGAAGCGGAGAAGGCTGATGAAGGGGCCGTTTTCGGGGGCTTTGCTGGCTGAGATGAGGGGGGCTCTGGAGAGGGGTGAGCAGGTAATCTTGTTTCAGAATAGGCGTGGGTTCGCACCGGTGTTGGAGTGTAGTGTGTGTGGGTGGGTGCCGCATTGCCCGTCGTGTGATGTGAGTCTGACGTATCATAAGAGGCTGGATCAGATGGTGTGCCACTATTGTGGGTATTCGACGCCGGTGGTGGCGAGGTGCCCACAGTGTGATGCTGACTCGTTGGGGGGTAAGGGGTATGGGACGGAGAGGATTGAGGACTTGCTGGCGACGTTGTTGCCTGAGGCGCGTGTGGAGCGTATGGATCTGGATACTACGCGTAGCCGTCAGGCGTATGAGGGTATTATTCGTCGGTTCCAGCGGGGGGAGACGGATGTGTTGATTGGGACGCAGATGGTGACGAAGGGACTGGATTTCCGTCGGGTGACGGTGGTGGGGATCTTGAATGCGAGTACGATGTTGAGCCAGCCTGACTTCCGTAGTTATGAGCGTGCTTTCCAGATGATGACGCAGGTGGCTGGGCGTGCCGGGCGTAGCGTGGGGGCGGGGGGCGCTGAGGGGAATCAGCGTAGGGGAGTGGTGATTCTACAGGTTTATGATGCGAAGTCGCCTACGGTGGGGCAGGTGGTGAGGGGGGATTATATGGCGATGTACAGGTCGCAGATGGAGGAGAGGGGTGAGTTTGTCTATCCGCCGTTGTGCCGCTTGGTGTATGTGTATATGAAGCATCGCGATGAGGTGGTGCTGGATCACCTGGCTGGGGAGATGGCGTCGTATCTGAGGAGGGTGTTTGGCGGTAGGGTGCTGGGGCCTGACTTGCCTCCGGTGGCGCGTATTCAGGGTTTGTATATCCGTAGGGTGTGCTTGAAGATTGAGCTGCAGGGGGATATGGCTGAGGCGAGGCGTCGGCTGAGGGAGATTAGGGCTTTCTTGTTGGGGAGGGCGGAGTATAGGTCGGCTATTGTGTATTATGATGTGGATTGAGTCTTGAGCTCGGGGTATTGTACGCGGGTGTGGTAGATGCTCATGAGCTTGGCTTTGAGGACTTCTTTGGCGGTCTCGATTTCGGCAAAGGTGATGGGGGCGTTGCGGAAGCGTCCTGTGGAGAGTTGTTCGTCGATGATGGTGTCGACGAGACGGGTGATGTTTTCTTCGGTGATTTCTTTTAGGCTGTGGCTGGCGGCTTCGACGGCGTCGCACATGGTGAGTATGGCTTGCTCGCGGGTGCTGGGGTCGGGGCCGGGATAGGTGAAGAGGCTGGGATCGAGCTTTTGCTCGGGGCTCTTGTTTTGGGCTTGGACGTAGAAGTATTTTGTCATGCTGGTGCCGTGGTGGGTGGCGATGAAGCCTTTGATGATGTCGGGGAGTTTCATGCGGTCGGCGAGGGTGAGGCCTTCGCTGACGTGGCGTATGATGACTTGGGCGGACTGCTCGTAGGTGAAGCGGTCGTGGGGGTTGATGCCGTTTTGGTTCTCGGTGAAGAAGACGGCGTGGCGTATCTTGCCGATGTCGTGGTAGAGGGCTCCGGTGCGGACGACTTGGGTCTTGGCGCCTATCTTCTCGGCGACGGCGGCGCAGAGGTTGGCGACTTGCATGCTGTGCTGGAAGGTGCCGGGGGCTTCTTCGCTCATCTTGCGGAGTAGGGGGGTGTTGGTGTTGGAGAGTTCGAGGAGGGTGACGGTGCTGGTGAAGCCGAAGCCGCGCTCGATGGGTATGAGGAGAAGGTAGGAGACCATCATGAGGAGGCTGCTGAGGAGCAGGCAGATGATGTCGGTGTGTCGGAATTCGCTGAGTAGGAGGAGGTGACCGGCGTAGACTTCGGTGCTGGCGTAGGTGAGGAGGGTGACGCCGAGGGTGATGAGGACGGTGCGGAAGAGGTCGGAGCGCTGGGTGAGCTCGCGGAGACAGAGTATGGAGGTGAGCCCGGCTATGCTCTGGACGACGATGAACTGGTCGGGCTGCTTGACGGCGAGGGAGCACATGAGTATGGAGAGGAGGTGGACGATGAAGGCTGTGCGGCTGTCCATGAAGACGCGTATGAAGACGGGGGTCATGCAGAAGGGGAGTATGTAGGCGTTGGGGAAGGTGTAGCGGGAGAGGGCGTAGGTGAGGAGGGGGAAGAGGGTGAAGAGGGTGAGGACGAGGAGCATGGTGCGGGGGTTGTCGAGGTAGTCGCTGCGGAATTGCTCGAAGTAGATGGCGAGCAGGCTGAGTATGAGTATGGTGAAGGCGAACTGGCCGGCGAGGGTGATGAGTATGTCGGTGGTGGACTTGGCTTGCTGGCGTTGGTGTAGCTCCATGCTTTGGAGGACGCTGAGGGTGGCTTCGTCGACAATCTGTCCGCGGTCGACTATCTTCTGGCCTACGACGACGTGGCCGAGGTAGGGGGTGAGGCTGCTGAGGAGCTCTTCGCGCTGGAGTTGGTTCTTGAAGTCGTCCTGGCGGAGGTTGCTTTCGATGTAGCGGTTGAGACCGTAGGTGATGAGCTGGTCGTGGGGTATGTCGGAACTCTCGGCGCTGTTGAGGATGTATTCGTAGGCGGTCTTGGGGTTGTAGAGGTCGCTGACGGGCTGTATGGTGGAGGTCCTGCCGCTGATGACGCGTATGTAGTTGATGTCGGACTTGCTGATGTCGGCGAGGTCTGATGAGGGTATGATGCCGCGGTCGTAGATCTCGAGGAGGCGCATGGTGATGTATTTCTCGATGTCGTGGGGGACTTGTCCGCCAAATTCGTTCTGGCATGCTGTGTGCCAGAGGAAGATCATGCTGTCGCGGACGTTGGCGAGGCTTTGGTAGTAGGGCTCGTAGTAGAGCATGATGCTGTCGCGCTCGCGGGCTTGGCGTTCTTCGCTCTTGAAGATGGGGAAACTGTCTTGGGCTATGAGGGTGCTGTATTCCCAGGGGGCTCCTTTTTCGTATTGGAAGATGCGTATGCTCTGACGGGGCATGAGGGCGACCATGATGATGGCGATGAGGGTGATGGCTGCGAAGCGGATGCTGTATTCTTTGCTTGTCCACTTGCGTTTGTGGTTGTATCTGCTCATGATATTATGGGTTGTTTGGCTGCGAATTTACGAAAAAATGCGGTTTTAATCAAAAAATGTTGTATTTTTGTGGCGAATTATCGTAATAATATATATAGTATATGAGTGAAAGAAGAGTTCGTGTGCGTTTTGCACCAAGTCCTACGGGACCGCTGCATATCGGTGGCGTGCGTACGGCGTTGTATAATTATCTGTTTGCGAAACAGCATGGTGGGGATCTGATTTTCAGAATCGAGGATACTGATTCGGGGCGTTTCGTGCCTGGGGCTGAGGATTATATTATCGAGTCGTTCAGGTGGCTTGGTATTGAGTTTGATGAGGGGGTGAGCTTTGGGGGTGACTATGGGCCTTACAGGCAGAGTGAAAGGAGGGATATTTACAGGAAGTATGTGGGGGTGCTGCTGGAGAGGGGCAGGGCGTATGTGGCTTTTGATACGCCTGAGGAGCTTGATGCTGTGAGGGCGAGGGTGGAGAATTTTCAGTATGATGCGCGTACTCGTATGGAGATGCGCAACTCGCTGACGTTGCCTAAGGAGGAGGTGGAGAGGCTGATTGCTGAGGGGACGCCGTATGTGGTGAGGTTCCTGATTGAGCCTGGTGAGGATGTGGTGGTGGACGATATGATTCGTGGGAGGGTGACGATCAATTCGAGCATTCTGGACGATAAGGTGCTGTATAAGAGTGCTGATGACCTGCCTACGTATCATCTGGCGAATATCGTGGATGATCATCTGATGGAGGTGAGCCATGTGATTAGGGGTGAGGAGTGGTTGCCTTCGGCTCCGTTGCATGTGTTGCTCTATAGGGCGTTTGGCTGGGAGGATTCGATGCCGAGGTTTGCGCATCTGCCTTTGCTGCTGAAGCCTGTGGGGAATGGCAAACTGTCGAAGCGTGATGGGGATAAGTTGGGCTTCCCGGTGTTCCCGCTGGAGTGGCATGACCCTAAGAGTGGGGAGGTGTCGTCGGGGTATCGCGAGAGGGGGTATCTGCCTGAGGCGGTGAATAATTTCTTGGCTTTGCTGGGTTGGAATCCGGGGAATGACAAGGAGTTGATGTCGATGGAGGAGATGGTGGAGCTGTTTGACTTGTCGAAGTGCTCTAAGAATGGGGCGAAGTTTGATTATGTGAAGGCGGCGTGGTTTAATCATCAGTATCTGATGAGGCTGCCTGAGATGGAGTGGACGCCTGCTTTTGATGCTGTGCTGAGGGAGAATGGTATTGTGTCTACGCCTGAGCGTGAGGCTGAGGTGGTGCGTATGATGAAGCTTAAGGTGATTGAGTATGTGGACGGGCAGGGGAATAGGAGAAAGCGTAATATTTCGTTTGTGTCGGATCTGTGGCCGCTGACGAGGTTCTTCTTTGTGGCTCCTGTGGGCTTTGATGCTGAGGATAAGTTTGTGAAGAAGAACTGGAGGGAGGGGACGGCTGATGAGATGCGCTTGTTTGCTGGGGTGTTGGAGTCGGTGGAGGACTGGTCGGTTGAGGGTATGAGGGCTGTGTGTGACCCGTGGGTGGAAACTACGGGTATCAAGCCTTGGAATGCTTGGCGCGTGGCTCTGGTAGGTATGGGGCAGGGTCCTGATATGTATGAGCTGGCGGCGTTTCTTGGCAAGGAGGAAACGCTCGGCCGTATGTGGTTTGCTATTAATACTTTGGGATAATGGCTATCGTGAAGTCTTTGGAGGGTATCAGGGCTCCTCGCTTTGGTAGGCATTGCTACTTTAGCGAGGGGGCTGTGATTGTGGGTGATGTGGAGATGGGTGATGATTGCACGGTGTGGTTTAATACGGTGCTGAGGGGTGATGTGCATTTTATCAGGGTGGGCAACCGGACGAATATTCAGGATAATTCGTGTATTCATACGCTGAATGGTAAGGCTCCTTGTATCTTGGGGGACGATGTGACGATTGGGCATAGTGTGACGTTGCATGGGTGTGAGGTGAAGGACGGGGCTCTGGTGGGTATGGGGGCTACGGTGCTTGATCATGCTGTGGTGGGGCGTGGGGCGATTGTGGCTGCTGGGGCTCTGGTGTTGTCGAATACGGTGATTGGTGACGGTGAGCTGTGGGGGGGCGTGCCGGCGAAGTTTATCAAGAGGGTGGATGCTGAGCAGGCGCAGATGTTGAACAGGACGTATGCGAGGCATTATGTGGAGTATGCTGAGTGGTATCGTAGGTCGGACGCTGGGGGGTGTAATACGCAAATTGTAACTTGGAGTGAGGATTATGAGTGTAGAGGATAGACTGCGTGAGGTGAGGGCGTGGATGATGGAGAGGGGGGTGGAGGCGCTTGTGGTGCCTACGAGTGATCCGCATGGGAGTGAGTATCTGGCTGAGCATTGGCAATGCCGTAGGTGGCTGACGGGTTTTACGGGGAGTGCCGGGACGGCTGTGGTGACTGCTTCGGAGGCTTTGCTGTGGACGGATTCGCGTTATTGGCTGCAGGCTGGGGAGCAGCTGGCTGGGACGGGGTTTGGCTTGATGAGGGAGGGGGTTGATGTGGGTATTGATGTGTGGCTGAGGGAGAGGGGCTGCACGAGGGTGATGGAGAGTTATAATGAGCCGTTTGATGTGATATGGAGGGATAGACCTGCTTTGCCTTGTACGAAGGCTTGGGTTGTGGGTGATGATGTGGCTGGTGTGTGTGCTGCTGATAAGTTGGCGCGTCTGGAGGACTGGCTTCGTGAGGTGGGGAGGGAGAGTATCGTGATCAATGATTTGGCTGAGATTGCGTGGCTGCTGAATATTCGTGGCAATGATATTGCTTTTAATCCGTTTGTGATTTCGTTTTTCTCGATGTCGCTCTCTGGGGAGCGTGTGCTTTATGTGGAGAGCTCTCAGGTGGCTGACATCATGGAGTATCTGGAGTCGCTGGGGGTGTCGCTGGGGGTGTATGATGAGGGCTTGGTAAAGTTGTGTGATGGGGAGAGTCCGATTGGGGAGTGGAAGGCGTGTAAGAATGTCGTGGAGAGGGAGGGTTTTCGTGAGGCTCATGTGCGTGATGGGGTGGCGATGGTGCAGTTTCTGGCTGACTTGAGGCCTGGGGTGAGCGAGTTGGGGGTGGATAGGTGTCTGACGGGGTGTCGCAGGGCTCAGAGGGGGTTCCTGGACTTGAGCTTTGAGACGATTGCCGGGTATGGGGCGCATGGGGCGATTGTGCATTATGAGGCTTCGGAGGAGTCGGATGTGGTGCTTGGGGAGTGTGGCTTGCTGCTGCTCGATAGTGGGGCTCACTATGATTGTGGTACGACGGATATCACACGTACGGTGTCTATGGGGGGTGTGACGGAGGAGGAGAGACGTGTGTATACGTTGGTGCTGAAGGGGCATCTGCAGTTGCAGAATGCTGTGTTCCCTCGTGGTACTACGGGCTTGCAGCTTGATACTCTGGCGAGGTCTGCGATGTGGAGGGAGGGGTATGATTTCGGCCATGGCACGGGTCATGGGGTGGGGCATATTCTGGGGGTGCATGAGGGACCTGTGCAGATTCGTAAGAATTGTCGTAGGGATACGGTGTTGCCTGTCGTGGAGGGGCATGTGATTACGGACGAACCGGGTATATATGTGGAGGGTCGCTTTGGGGTGCGTATTGAGAACTGCTTGCTGTGTGTGGCGGACAGACGGACGGGGTTTGGAGATTTTCTGAGGTTTGAGCCTCTGACGCTTTGCCCGTATGACCGTAGCCTGATTGACAAGGGTATGCTGACGGAGGAGGAAATTGGGTGGGTGAATGACTACCATAGGAGGGTGGCTGAGGTGATTATGCCTCGCTTGGAGAGTGAAAATCATAAAGTCTGGTTGGCAAAAGCTACTGCGGAGTTGTAATTTGTGTGGAAAAACTGCTCTTCGTGCATCGTAGTATAGTTTTTTTTGCTATCTTTGTCGGTGAAAGTGTATATATTTAACTCATAAAAACTATTTAAGATGAAATTTCTAACGGACGAAAAGCTTGTCATCGTTGGTGCTGGTGGTATGATCGGCTCTAACATGGTTCAGTCGGTGTTGATGCTGGGCCTCACTCCTAACATCTGCTTGTATGATATTTATGAGCCTGGTGTGCATGGTGTATATGATGAGATGTGTCATTGTGCTTTCCCTGGGGCTAACTTGTCTTATACGGTTGACCCGGAGGTGGCTTTCACGGGCGCAAAGTATATCATCTCTTCTGGCGGTGCTCCTCGTAAGGAGGGTATGACTCGTGAGGATCTGCTCAAGGGCAACTGTCAGATTGCGGCTGATTTTGGCGAGAATATCAAGAGGTATTGCCCTGACGTGAAGCATGTGGTGGTTATCTTCAACCCTGCTGATGTGACGGCTTTGACGGCTCTGATTCACTCTGGCTTGAAGCCTAACCAGCTGACTTCATTGGCTGCTTTGGACTCTACGCGTCTGCAGCAGCAGTTGGCTCAGGAGTTTGGGGTGCAGCAGGATAAGGTGACGAATGCTTATACTTATGGTGGTCATGGCGAGCAGATGGCGGTATTTGCGTCTAAGGCTTTGATCGATGGTAAGCCTTTGAGCGAGCTGCCTCTGTCTGAAGAGCGTTGGGCTGAGATTAAGCACATGACTACTCAGGGTGGCTCTAATATCATCAAGCTTCGTGGCCGTAGCTCGTTCCAGAGCCCTGCTTATCAGGCTGTGAAGATGATTGAGGGTGCTATGGGCGGCGAGCCTTTCACTTGGCCTGCTGGTTGCTATGTGAACTGCGACAAGTGTGGCTTTAAGAACGTGATGATGGCTATGCCTACTGTGATTGACAAGGATGGTGTTCACTTCTCTGCTCCTGAGGGTACTGATGAGGAGATGGCTGCTCTGAAGGCTTCGTATGAGCACCTGCAGAAGATGCGCGATGAGATCGTTTCGCTCGGCATCATTCCTGCTGTGGAGGATTGGAAGAAGGATAATCCTAATCTGTAGTCTGTTTGTCTTCAATCGTATGACTTATGGTATGAGATGCAGCGGCTTTTCGCTGCATCTCATGTCTTGGGCCTATCTTGGGAGTATGGAGTATCGTTATTTTTGGCTTCGCGAACGATGTCTTAACGATGTTCTGACGAACCCTAACGAACATCGGGCAATCCCGAACGGATCCCGAACGGATCCCGAAGGAATCTTGATTGGGATTTAGGGGTGGGGACGTTTGCCTGTGTGTGGCTTGAGGGGCTCAAAAACTTCTTTATTATTGCTGTTTTGCTAAAAAAAACTAAGATTCTCTTGGTCAATTGGCAAAATCGTCGTACCTTTGCGCCGCAAAAAACATAATCTTTAAATATTTAACTAATTTAATTAACTGTAAAAATGATTGTAGTACCTGTAAAAGAGGGTGAGAACATCGAGCGCGCGTTGAAGAAGTTCAAGCGCAAGTTTGAGAAGACTGGTGTGATTAAGGAGCTTCGTGCTCGCCAACAGTTTGACAAGCCTTCGGTGAAGAATCGCTTGAAGATGGAGCGTGCTATTTATGTGCAGAAGCTCCAGCGCTGTGAGGACTAAGGTCACGGCGTGACAGAGAAAAGATTAAAAGAAGTATAAAAATCCAGGATTTGCTATTGCGGATTGCTGATTTTTTTATATCTTTATCCTCCGAAAAGGCATTTGAGGAACTTAAATGGACGGTCTTGTAGAGGATTTCCTTGAGTATTTGAGGTATGAGCGGAACTATAGTCCGCGTACGATATCTCCTTACAAAAGCAGTCTGGAAGCGTTCGGGTTGTATTGGAAATCTCTGGATCGTGGTCTCGAATGGGAGTCTGTTCCGACGGATTTGATTCGTGACTGGATTGTGGCCCTGATGGACAGGGGTCTTACGGCTGCTGGGGTCTGCCCTAAGTTGAGTGCCGTGAAGAGCTTCTATCGCTATCTGCTGAGGCGGGGCGTCATCGAGGTGGATCCTGCTCATGTGGTCAAGGCTCCTAAGAAGGAAAGGTCGTTGCCTGTGTTTGTGAGCGAGGGCGATATGAATACTTTGCTTGACAAGGTGGTGTATCCTGACTCGTATGCTGGCAGGCGTGACAGACTGATTCTGGAGACTCTCTACTCGACGGGCATTCGTGCTGCTGAACTGCTCGGGCTTGATATTGATGATGTCGATGTCGGTGAAGGACAGTTGGTGGTGACGGGTAAGCGCGATAAGGAGCGCATCGTGCCGTTTGGTGTGAGACTCGGCGGTATGATGTCGGATTATCTGGCGGAACGTCGGGCTATGAGGCCTGCGGTGGGGCATGAGAATGCTTTGCTGCTGAATGATGCTGGCAAGCGCCGTCTGTCTTATAGTACTTTGCGCGACGTGGTGAGGTCGTATCTGTCGCTGGTGACGATGATGTCAAGGCGTACTCCTCATGTGTTGCGGCATAGTTTTGCAACCTCGATGCTCAATAATAATGCTGATCTGCAGAGCGTGAAGGAACTGTTGGGGCATGAGAAGCTGTCGACGACGGCTATATATACGCACACAACGTTCAGTCAGCTCAAACAAATGTATAACCTGGCGCATCCGAGGGCTGGCGGTGACTTGCCGAGCGAGGATGGTGCTACTAACAAAAGGAGGTAATTATGGATATTAGAATTCAGGCGATTCACTTTGATGCAACGGAGAAGTTGCAGGACTTCATCGAGAAGAAGGTTGGCAAACTTGGACGCTTTGATAGCGAAATAGGAAAGGTAGAGGTGTCATTGAAGGTCGTCAAGCCTGAGACTGCGCTTAATAAGCAGGTGGACGTTCGTGCGTTCGTGCCAGGTGGCAGTCTGTTTGCATCGGAGACTTGCGATACTTTTGAAGAAGCTGTACAGAAAACGTGCGAAATTCTGTCGCGTCAGATAGAAAAACGCAAAAATAAGTGATCTTTGAGCAAAAAAACTTGCAAAAAGTTTTGCTAATTCAAAAAATATGCCTAATTTTGCAGTCGCAAATAGGCATACCGGGTAGGTAGGTAAGTGGTTAAAACGGGCAGACTGTAAATCTGTTGGCTTACGCCTTCGGCGGTTCGAATCCGTCCCTGCCCACAATATAATATAATGCGGAAATAGCTCAGTCGATAGAGCACTAGCCTTCCAAGCTGGGGGTCGCGGGTTTGAGTCCCGTTTTCCGCTCTACTTCCTCAGGAAGTTGTTGATGTTGCTGCTATAGCTCAGTGGTAGAGCGCATCCTTGGTAAGGATGAGGTCCCGAGTTCAACTCTCGGTAGCAGCTCAAGGTTTCAAGCGAGATTTTACGTAAAGCGATTTTACATAATATAATAATACATTAATTGCTATGGCAAAAGAAACTTTCGTACGTACCAAACCCCATGTAAATATTGGTACAATCGGTCACGTAGACCATGGTAAGACTACTCTGACTGCTGCCATCACTACTGTGCTGGCTAAGGCTGGTCTTTCTGAGGTTAAGTCTTTCGATCAGATTGATAACGCTCCAGAGGAGAAGGAGCGTGGTATCACTATCAACACTTCTCACGTGGAGTATGAGACTGCTAAGCGTCACTATGCTCACGTGGACTGCCCGGGTCACGCTGACTACGTAAAGAACATGGTAACTGGTGCTGCCCAGATGGACGGTGCTATCATCGTTTGTGCTGCTACTGATGGTCCTATGCCTCAGACTCGTGAGCACATCTTGTTGGCTCGTCAGGTGAACGTTCCTCGTCTGGTCGTTTTCCTGAACAAGTGTGATATGGTTGACGATGAGGAGATGCTTGAACTCGTTGAAATGGAGATGCAGGAGCTTCTCGCTCAGTATGAGTTCGAGGAGGATACTCCTATTATTCGCGGTTCTGCTCTCGGTGCTCTGAATGGTGTACCTCAGTGGGAGAAGAGCGTTATGGATCTGATGGACGCTTGCGACAACTGGATTCAGGAGCCTGTACGTGCTATCGATAAGCCTTTCCTTATGCCTGTCGAGGACGTATTCTCAATCACTGGTCGTGGTACTGTGGCTACTGGCCGTATCGAGACTGGTGTTGTTAAGGTAGGTGATGAGGTTCAGATCCTTGGTCTCGGTGAGGACAAGAAGTCTGTAATCACTGGTGTCGAGATGTTCCGTAAGATTCTTGATCAGGGTGAGGCTGGTGATAACGTTGGTCTGTTGCTCCGTGGTATCGACAAGCAGGAGATCAAGCGTGGTATGGTTATCACTCACCCAGGTGTAATCACTCCTCACAAGGGCTTCAAGGCTTCTATCTATGTCCTGAAGAAGGAGGAGGGTGGCCGTCACACTCCATTCGGCAACAAGTATCGTCCTCAGTTCTATCTCCGTACTATGGACTGCACAGGTGAAATTCACTTGCCAGAGGGTATCGAGATGGTAATGCCTGGTGATAACGTTGAGATTTCTGTTGAGCTCATCTACGCTGTGGCTCTGAACGTTGGTCTGCGCTTCGCTATCCGTGAGGGTGGTCGCACAGTAGGTTCAGGTCAGATCACTGAGGTGTTTGACTAATAGTCGATAGTGTGGTTTGCGCCTATGCGCGAATCGTAGACAATACGGTTGAGGGTTTCAGATTTGTGGGCTTGACGCTCCGTCTCCAACTCTCAACCTTTAATACGGGAATAGCTCAGTCGGTAGAGCACTGGTCTCCAAAACCAGGTGTCGGGAGTTCGAGCCTCTCTTCCCGTGCATAACGTAAGAATATCAATGAAGAACTTTTTCACGAGCTGCATAAATGCTTGCAGCGCATCATACGAAGAACTGGTACATAAGACCACATGGCCTTCGCGTACGGAACTGATGAACAGTGCGGTAGTTGTTTTAATTGCTTCCCTTGTTATCGCGCTGGTTATCTTCTGTATGGACTCTGTTTGGCAGAAAGCTATGGAAATTATCTACAGCTTGCTGCGATAAATGACTTTTGAGTTTGGGAATATGGCTGAAATTGAAAAGAAATGGTACGTGATGCGTGCCATTAGTGGCAAGGAAGGCAAAGTAAAGGAGTACATCGATGCAATGGTCGCTCAGCATGAGGATATTGCTAAGAATGTAGGACAGGTACTTATTCCGACGGAGAAAGTCGTCACGGTCCGTAATGGTAAAAGGGTTGTGAAGGAGAAGAACCGTTTCAGCGGATATGTCTTTGTGGAGGCTTCGCTGGTTGGTGAGACTCAACAACAGCTCCGAAATGTCCCGAACGTGCTTGGTTTCCTGACTGCTGCCAAGGCTGATACTCACCCTATGCCTATGACGCCTTCTGAGGTCGCTCATATGCTGGGTACGGTCGATGAGCTGCAGGACGTGCCTGAGGAGATTGTGATTCCGTTTGAGGTCGGCGAGAGCGTCAAGGTTACTGACGGTCCTTTCAATGGCTTCGATGCGGTGATTGAGGAGATTTCGACCGAAAAGAAGAAACTTAAGGTCGTGGTGAAAATCTTCGGTCGCAAGACTCCGATGGAGCTTGGTTTTATGCAGGTTGAGAAACTCTGACCTGGTGTCGGGGCTTCTCTCATAAAAACACAATTTAAGAGTTAAAAAAACAATGGCTAAAGAAGTTGCTGGATTTATCAAATTGCAGATTAAAGGCGGCGCAGCTAATCCTTCTCCTCCAGTAGGTCCTGCTCTGGGTTCTAAGGGTATCAATATCATGGATTTCTGCAAGGCATTCAATGCCCGCACCCAGGACAAGGCTGGTAAGGTTCTGCCTGTAGTAATTACATACTACAACGACAAGTCTTATGATTTTGTCGTTAAGACTCCTCCTGTGGCTGTTCAGCTCATGGAGCTTGCCAAGATCAAGAGTGGTTCTGCTGAGCCTAACCGTAAGAAGGTGGCTGAGATCACTTGGGATCAGGTGCGCACTATCGCTGAGGGTAAGATGCCTGACTTGAATTGTTTCACGGTCGAGGCTGCTATGACTCTCGTGGCTGGTACTGCAAGAAGTATGGGTATCACGGTTAAGGGTGAGTTCCCTGGTAAATAATTTAAATCTTCAAATTAACAATGAGTAAACTGACAAAGAATCAGAAATTGGTAGCTGAGAAGATTGAAGCAGGGAAGGCATACACTCTCAAGGAGGCTTCTGCCTTGGTCAAGGAGATTACTACTACCAAGTTCGATGCTTCTGTAGATATTGATGTCCGTCTCGGCGTTGATCCCCGTAAGGCTAACCAGATGGTACGTGGCGTGGTTTCATTGCCTAATGGTACCGGTAAGGTGACTCGTGTACTCTGTCTTTGTACTCCTGATCAGGAGACTGCTGCTAAGGAGGCTGGTGCTGACTATGTGGGTCTGGATGAGTATATCGAGAAGATCAAGGGTGGCTGGACTGATGTTGATGTGATTATCACTATGCCTGCCATCATGGGTAAGATTGGTGCTCTGGGTCGTGTGCTGGGTCCTCGTGGATTGATGCCTAACCCTAAGAGTGGTACTGTAACGATGAATGTGGCTCAGGCTATCCGCGAGGTCAAGGCTGGTAAGATTGACTTCAAGGTGGACAAGAATGGTATCGTTCATACTTCTATCGGTAAGGTGAGCTTCTCTGCTGAGGCTATCGCTCAGAATGCCAAGGAGTTTATTGCTACTATTATCAAGCTCAAGCCTGCTGCTGCTAAGGGTACTTATATCAAGAGTATTTATCTTTCAAGTACAATGAGCCGTGGTATCAAGGTTGATCCTAAGGCTACTGAGGAAATCTAATTTAGTTACACGACATGAGAAAGGAAGATAAAGCCGTTATAATTAGCCAGCTCGGTGAGTTGCTGGCGCAATACCCACACTTCTACTTGGTGGACGTAGAGGGTATGAACTCTGAGCAGACGAGCGCTATGCGCCGTAAGTGCTTCCAGCAGAATGTCAAGATGGTTGTTGTCAAGAACAGCCTCTTGGAAAAGGCGCTGGAGA
The DNA here is from genome assembly GCA_945787625.1 of uncultured Prevotellaceae bacterium. The sequence continues at coordinate 8,917 of CALZJL010000002.1, read as the reverse complement.
GTGCTGAGAATGACTTCTCTGAGCTGAAGAGTGTCTTGGTAGGTACGACTGCTGTCCTGTTTACTGAGACTGCTAATGTTCCTGCGCGTCTGGTCAAGGAGTTGACGAGCAAGAAGCAGGAGAGGCCTGCTCTCAAGGCTGCTTATGCTGAGCAGATGATGTATGTAGGTGCTGACAAGCTCCCTGTGCTTTGCGCTTTGAAGAGCAAGAACGAGCTCATCGCCGATGTTATCGCTGCTCTGGAATCTCCGATTATGAACGTCTTGAGCGCTCTGGAGAACAAGGACAACGCAGATGCTCCTGCCGAGGAGGCCGCTGCCGAGTAATATTTACTTAATTCGATTTATTAACAAATTAAATAGATTATAGAAAATGGCTGATATTAAGGCTATCGCTGCTGAGCTCGTTGCGCTCACAGTACAGGAGGTTATCGACCTCAAGAACGAACTTAAGGAGACTTATGGTATTGAGCCTGCTGCTGCTGCTGTTGTAGTTGCTGCTGGTGGTGAAGGTGCTGCTGCCGTTGAGGAGAAGACTGATTTCGATGTCGTTCTCGTTGAGGCTGGTGCTGCTAAGCTTCAGGTTGTGAAGGCTGTCAAGGAGGCTTGCGGTCTTGGTCTGAAGGAGGCTAAGGAGGCTGTCGATGGCGTTCCTTCTGTATTGAAGGAGGGTATGCCTAAGGCTGACGCTGAGGCTCTGAAGAAGCAGCTCGAGGACGCTGGTGCTAAGGTTGAACTGAAGTAATCGTACTTCGTTCCTATTTAGTAAACCTTCCCGTAAAGGTATAACGGTAAGGAATCCTCTGGTAGAGGGTTCTTTACCTTTTTGTGTGTAAACACGTTAATATTTAATCATAGATGTCTAAAATCATTAACAACAGAGTCAATTTCGCTACTATCAAGGCTCCTTATGCTTTCCCGGATTTCCTTGAGGTGCAGCTGAAGTCTTTTAAGGACTTCCTCCAGTTGGATACTCCTCCCGAACTGCGCAAGAATGATGGCCTGTATAAGGTGTTTAGCGAGAATTTCCCTATTGCTGACACTCGCAACAACTTCGTTCTTGAGTTTCTGGATTATTATATCGACCCGCCTCGCTACTCGGTGGAGGAGTGTTTGGAGCGTGGTCTTACGTATAGTGTGCCTCTGAAGGCTAAACTCAAACTGTATTGTACGGATCCCGAGCATGAGGATTTTGATACGGTCATTCAGGATGTGTTCCTCGGTCCTATCCCGTATATGACGGACAATGGTACGTTTGTCATCAATGGTGCGGAGCGTGTGGTGGTGAGCCAGTTGCATCGTTCGCCTGGTGTCTTCTTTGGTTCGAGTGTACACTCTAATGGTACTCAGCTGTATTCGGCGCGTATCATCCCGTTCAAGGGTAGCTGGATTGAGTTTGCTACGGACATTAACAATGTGATGTATGCTTACATCGACCGTAAGAAGAAGTTGCCTGTGACTACTCTGCTCCGTGCTATCGGCTATGAGAATGACCGTGATATCCTTGAGATTTTTGATTTGGCTGAGGAGGTCAAGGTCAACAAGACTAATCTCAACAAACATCTCGGACAGCGTTTGGCTGCGCGTGTGCTGAAGAGTTGGGTCGAGGATTTTGTTGATGAGGATACTGGTGAGGTTGTCTCTATCGAGCGCAACGAGGTGTTGCTCGATCGTGAGAGCGAACTGACTCAGGAGAATATTGACTTGATTCTGGAGAGCGGTGAGTCTTCAATTCTGCTGCATAAGGATCTGTCTACGGCTAATGACTTTAGCATCATTTTCAATACTCTTCAGAAGGATACTTCCAACTCGGAGAAGGAGGCTATCAATTATATTTATCGTCAGCTGCGTAATGCTGATCCTGCTGATGAGGCGAGCGCAAAGGAGGTTATTCAGAACCTCTTCTTCTCGGACAAGCGTTATGACTTGGGCGAGGTGGGTCGTTACCGCATCAACAAGAAGCTTGGTCTTGAGACGAGCATGGATGTGCGTGTGCTGACCAAGGAGGATATTATAGAGATTATCAAGTATCTGATACAGCTTGTCAATTCGCAGGCTAATGTTGATGATATTGACCATCTTTCAAATCGTCGTGTGCGTACTGTGGGTGAGCAGCTCGCCAATCAGTTTGCGATTGGTCTGACTCGTATGAGCCGTACTATTCGCGAGCGCATGAACGTGCGTGACAATGAGGTGTTTACTCCTACTGAGTTGATTAATGCCAAGACGGTTTCGAGTGTGATCAACCAGTTCTTCGGTACTAATCCTTTGAGCCAGTTCATGGATCAGACCAATCCTCTGGCTGAGGTCACTCACAAGCGTCGTCTTTCTGCGCTCGGTCCTGGTGGCCTGAGCCGTGAACGTGCTGGTTTTGAGGTGCGTGACGTGCATTATACGCATTATGGCCGTCTGTGTCCGATTGAGTCTCCTGAGGGTCCGAACATCGGTCTGATTAGTTCGCTTTGCATGTATGCGAAGATTAACGATATGGGCTTTATCGAGACTCCTTATCGTAAGGTGGAGAACTCTGTGGTTGACCTCTCTGAGAATGGTGTACGCTATTATAGTGCTGAGGAGGAGGAGGGTCTGGTCATCGGTCAGGGTAATGCTCCGCTGCGTGAGGACGGTACGTTTATTCGCAAGGTGGTGAAGTGCCGTATGGACGATGACTATCCTGTGGTTCCGCCTGCTCAGGTGAATCTGATGGACGTGGCTCCGCAGCAGATTACTTCTATAGCTGCTGGCTTGATTCCTTTCCTTGAGCATGATGATGCCCACCGTGCTTTGATGGGTAGCAACATGATGCGTCAGGCTGTGCCTTTGATGCGTTCGGAGGCTCCTATCGTGGGTACGGGTATTGAGAAGCAGGTGTGTGAGGATTCGCGCACGATGATTACTGCTGAGGGCGATGGTGTCATTGAGTATGTGGATGCTACGACTATCCGTATCTTGTATGATCGTACGGAGGAGGAGGAGTTTGTTTCGTTTGAGCCTGCTGTCAAGGAGTATCGGATACCGAAGTTCCGCAGGACGAACCAGAATATGACGATTGACTTGCGCCCGATTTGTGAGAAGGGTCAGCGTGTGAAGGCTGGTGATATCTTGACTGAGGGCTATTCTACTGAGAATGGTGAGTTGGCTCTGGGTAAGAACTTGCTTGTGGCTTACATGCCTTGGAAGGGATATAACTATGAGGACGCTATCGTGCTGAATGAGCGCGTGGTGCGTGAGGATATCCTGACGAGTATCCATGTTGAGGAGTTCTCGCTTGAGGTGCGTGAGACTAAGCGTGGTATGGAGGAACTGACTTCGGATATCCCGAATGTGAGTGAGGAGGCTACTAAGGATCTTGATGAGAATGGTATCGTGCGTGTGGGTGCTAATATCGTGCCTGGCGATATCATGATTGGCAAGATTACTCCTAAGGGTGAGAGTGATCCTTCACCTGAGGAGAAATTGTTGCGTGCTATCTTTGGCGATAAGGCTGGCGATGTGAAGGATGCTTCGCTCAAGGCTACTCCTTCGCTGAAGGGTACGGTGATCGACAAGAAGTTGTTCTCTAAGGCTATCAAGTCTCGCTCTGCCAAGGCGGAGGATCGCAGGCGTTTGGCTGCTATTGATGAGGAGTTCCAGTCTAAGTATGAGGATCTGAAGGCTATCCTGGTGGACAAGATTCTTGAGCTGACTGCGGGCAAGAAGTCTGCTGGGGTCAAGGATTATATGGATGCTGTGGTTATCCCTGAGGGGGCGGAGTTTACTGCTCCTGTGCTGGAGAGTTTCGACTATACGTCTATCCAGCTGACGGGCTGGACTGATGATGAGCATGTCAATGGGCTCATCAGGACTTTGGTGATGAACTTCATCAAGAAATATAAGGTCTTGGACGCTGAGATTAAGCGTGCGAAGTTTGCTATCACTATTGGTGACGAGTTGCCAAGTGGTATCATACAGATGGCTAAGGTCTATATCGCTAAGAAGCGCAAGATTGGCGTGGGCGATAAGATGGCTGGACGTCATGGTAACAAGGGTATCGTGTCGAAGGTGGTGCGTCAGGAGGATATGCCTTTCCTTGCTGATGGTACTCCTGTGGATATCGTGTTGAACCCTCTGGGCGTGCCTTCGCGTATGAATATCGGCCAGATTTTCGAGACGGTGCTTGGTGCTGCGGGTCGTAAGTTGGGCGTGAAGTTTGCTACGCCTATCTTTGATGGTGCGCATCTTGAGGACTTGAACGAGTGGACTGAAAAGGCTGGATTGCCTCAGTACTGCTCGACTCAGTTGTATGATGGTGCTACGGGTGAGCCGTTTGACCAGCTTGCTACTGTGGGTGTGGCTTATATGCTGAAGCTCGGACATATGGTTGAGGACAAGATGCATGCTCGCTCTATCGGTCCGTATAGTCTCATCACTCAGCAGCCTCTCGGTGGTAAGGCGCAGTTCGGTGGACAGCGTTTCGGTGAGATGGAGGTCTGGGCTATCGAGGCTTTCGGTGCGAGCCACGTCCTTCAGGAGATTCTTACCATCAAGTCGGATGATGTCACGGGTCGTTCTAAGGCTTATGAGGCTATCGTCAAGGGTGAGAAGATGCCTACACCGGGTATTCCTGAGTCTCTCAATGTGCTGCTGCACGAATTGCGTGGTCTGGGCCTGAGCATAACTCTTGATTAGTTGTTGGGCCAACGTTACATTTTTAAAGAACAAACAACAATATATGGCTTTCAAAAAAGAAACCAAAGTGAAGAACAACTTCACCAAGATAACCATCTCTCTGGCTTCTCCTGAGGAAATACTCGAGAACTCATACGGTGAGGTCCTCAAACCTGAGACGATCAATTATCGTACGTATAAGCCTGAGCGTGATGGTCTGTTTTGCGAGCGCATCTTTGGTCCTACGAAGGACTATGAGTGCCATTGCGGTAAGTATAAGCGCATTCGCTATCGTGGCATCGTCTGCGACAGATGTGGTGTGGAGGTGACTGAGAAGAAGGTACGACGCGAGCGTAGCGGCCATATCTCGCTGGTAGTGCCTATCGCGCATATCTGGTATTTCCGCTCTCTGCCTAACAAGATTGGTTACCTCTTGGGTATGCCTACCAAGAAGCTCGACAGCGTTATCTATTATGAGCGTTACGTGGTGCTCAATCCGGGTCCTCTCGCTCCTAAGAAGGGACAGGATGACCTCGGCATCGAGGATGGTGTGGTGCGTCAGGGTGACTTGCTGAGTGAGGAGGAGTATCTCGCTCTTGAGGAGCGTCTGCCACGCGAGAATTTCTATCTGGATGATAATGACCCTGACAAGTTCGTCGCTAAGATGGGTGCTGAGGCTATATTGTATCTGCTGGAGCGTGTGGACCTCGATGCTCTGTCTTACGAATTGCGTGATATGGCAAGCAATGAGGGTGCTCAGGCTCGCAAGAATGAGGCGCTGAAGCGTCTGCAGGTGGTCGAGAGCTTCCGTGCAAGCCGCGAGCTCAACAAGCCTGAATGGATGATTCTGAAGATTCTGCCTGTCATTCCTCCTGAGCTCCGTCCTCTCGTACCGCTTGACGGTGGCCGTTTCGCTACATCGGATCTCAACGACTTGTATCGCCGTGTGATCATTCGTAACAATCGTCTGAAGCGTCTGATTGATATCAAGGCTCCTGAGGTTATTCTTCGCAATGAGAAGCGTATGCTGCAGGAGGCGGTGGATTCGCTCTTCGACAACTCTCGTCGCTCTAATGCGGTGAAGACTGAGAACAATCGTCCGCTGAAGTCGCTCTCTGACTCGTTGAAGGGTAAGCAGGGACGTTTCCGTCAGAACTTGCTGGGTAAGCGTGTGGATTATTCTGCGCGTTCGGTCATCGTTGTTGGCCCTGAGCTGAAGATGGGTGAGTGTGGCTTGCCTAAGTTGATGGCTGCCGAGCTGTACAAACCGTTCATTATCCGCAAGCTCATCGAGCGTGGTATTGTCAAGACGGTGAAGTCTGCTAAGAAGATTGTAGACCGCAAGGATCCTATGATTTGGGATATCTTGGAGAATGTGATGAAGGGACACCCTGTCTTGCTGAACCGTGCGCCTACTCTGCACCGTCTGGGTATTCAGGCTTTCCAGCCCAAGATGATTGAGGGTAAGGCTATACAGTTGCACCCTCTGGCATGTACGGCGTTCAATGCTGACTTTGATGGTGACCAAATGGCTGTGCATCTGCCTTTGTCTAATGAGGCTATACTGGAGGCTCAGATTCTGATGCTTCAGTCTCACAATATCCTTAACCCTGCCAATGGCGATCCTATCACTGTGCCTTCACAGGATATGGTGCTTGGTCTGTATTATATCACCAAACTGCGTCCGGGTGCTAAGGGCTCGGGCATGTCGTTCTACGCTCCAGAGGAGGCTATAATTGCCTACAACCAGAAGAAGGTGGAGATTCATGCTCCTATCAAGGTGATCGTGGACGATATTCTGGAGGATGGTACTATTGGTAAGCGTCAGGTAGAGACTTCGGTGGGTCGCCTGATTGCCAACGAGGTTATTCCTACTGAGATCGGTTATTTCAACGATGTCATAGCCAAGAAGTCTTTGCGTGGACTGATTACTACGGTCATCAAGGCTGTGGGTGTGGCACGTGCTTGCGAATTTCTTGATGGTATCAAGAATCTTGGCTATCGCCTGGCTTACGAGGGCGGTCTGTCTTTCAACCTCGGTGATATTATTATCCCTAAGGAGAAGGCTACGATGGTCCAGGAGGGTCAGAATGAGATCGAGAATATCACGGCAGACTATGAGATGGGTCTGATTACTGACAAAGAGCGTCACCAGAAGGTCATTGAGACGTGGACTAAGGTCAACAATGATCTCTCAAAGCTTCTTATCAATACGATGAAGGAGGCTGACGAGGGCTTTAATGCTGTGTACATGATGCTTGACTCTGGTGCCCGTGGTAGTGCTGGTCAGATCTCACAGCTTTCGGGTATGCGTGGCTTGATGGCCAAGCCTCAGAAGGCTGGTGCTGAGCCTGATACTATTGAGAACCCTATCCTTTCCAACTTTAAGGAGGGTATGTCGGTGCTTGAGTACTTTATCTCTACTCATGGTGCTCGTAAGGGTCTTGCTGATACGGCTTTGAAGACTGCTGATGCTGGTTATCTGACACGTCGTCTGGTCGATGTCTCTCACGATGTGATTATCAATGAGGAGGATTGTGGCACCTTGCGCGGTCTGGAGTGTACGGCTCTGAAGAATGGTGATGAGGTGATATCGTCTCTTTATGACAGGATACTCGGTCGTGTGAGTGTACACGATGTGATACACCCTATCACGGGCAAGGTAATTGTGGCTTCTGGTGAGGAAATCACGGAGGCTCGTGCCAAGGAGATTGAGGATAGCCCTATCGAGATGGTGGAGATTCGTTCGGTTCTCACCTGCGAGAGCCGCAAGGGTGTCTGCATGAAGTGTTATGGGCGCAACCTTTCTTCGCAACGTATGGTGCAGAAGGGCGAGGCTGTGGGTGTCATCGCTGCACAGTCTATCGGTGAGCCGGGTACCCAGCTGACACTCCGTACGTTCCATGCCGGTGGTGTTGCAGGCAATGCTGTGGCCAACGCACAGATACGTTCGAAGTATGACGCTACCATTGAGTTTGACGAGCTACGTACTGTGGATGTGGTGACTGAGCAGGGTCCCGCACAGATTGTAGTTTCGCGTCTGGCTGAAATTCGCTTTGTCGAGCCGCGCACAGGTATCGTGCTCCTCTCTCAGGATGTACCGTATGGTTCGATTCTGTATAAGGGTGATGGTGACAGCGTACAGAAGAATGACCTTATCTGCCAGTGGGATCCGTTTAATGCGGTTATCGTCACGGAGTCTGCTGGTATGATCAAGTTTGAGGATGTCATCGAGGGCGTGACTTATCGTGTCGATACCGACGAGACGACCAAGCAGTCTGAGTATGTCATCATCGAATCAAAGGATCGTAACAAGGTGCCTGCATGTCATATCCTTGATGAGAATGGAGAAATCTTGCGTACATATAACTTCCCTATCGGTGGACATATCGCCGTACAGGATGGCAAGATGGCCAAGGTCGGTGAGATTATCGTCAAGATACCTCGTGCTGTAGGTGGTGGTGGTGATATCACTGGTGGTCTGCCTCGTGTGACAGAGCTCTTTGAGGCACGCAATCCGTCTAATCCGGCTATCGTGGCTGAGATCGATGGTGTAGTGACTATGGGCAAGCTCAAGCGTGGCAACCGTGAGGTGCTGATTACGTCTAAGCAGGGTGACGTACGCAAGTACCTGATTCCTATCTCCAAGCAGATTCTCGTACAGGACAACGACAACGTGCGTGCAGGTACTCCTCTGTCAGATGGTGCAATCACTCCTCAGGATATTCTTGCCATCAAGGGTCCTACTGCCGTACAGGAGTATATCGTCAACGAGATTCAGGACGTATATCGTCTGCAAGGTGTGAAGATCAACGACAAGCACTTCGAGGTCATCGTGCGCCAGATGATGCGCAAGGTACAGATTGACGAGCCTGGTGATACTCGCTTCCTTGAGCAGCAGGTAGTCGACAAGCTGGAATTTGCCGAGGAGAATGATCGTATCTGGGGCAAGAAGGTTGTCACAGATGCTGGCGAGAGTGAGAATTTCCAGAAAGGCCAGATTATTACAGCACGCAAGTTGCGTGACGAGAATTCTCTTTTGAAGCGTCAGGACAAGGCCATCGTACAGGTGCGTGATGCTATGCCTGCTACTTCGACCCAGATACTGCAGGGTATCACACGTGCGTCATTGGCTACCAATTCGTTCATGTCGGCTGCCTCGTTCCAAGAGACCACGAAGGTGCTCAATGAGGCTGCTATCAACGGCAAGAGCGATACTCTGGATGGAATGAAGGAGAATGTAATCTGTGGCCATCTGATACCTGCAGGTA
>CALZJL010000001.1 GCA_945787625.1 uncultured Prevotellaceae bacterium | reverse complement strand
CCGCACACAAAGCCACAACATCCGACCTCAATTTATTCCAAGCAAAAGCCACCGCTGAGAGCAGCAAGACCACAAGAGTAAACGTCATACCAAATTGGATTAAGGATTTGCAGCAAAGGTACGAAAAAACTAATTTTGTCACGGCAAAAATAAAAGTAATAAAACAAAAAAATCTCTAACCATGTCAACAACAAAAACCATTGTCAGCTACACCACAGAGCTGACCTCCCAACTCCTTAAGTACGGCAAGAAGTAAACCGCAGACCGTTATGCCACCACCATCAACAGTCTGCGTCGTTATCTTCGAGGCAAAGACCTCCCATCATCCCACAGCGCGCTCCAGTCAGAGATATTCTCTTGCCAAGAGAACGTTTCCGTTAAGCGAGAGCAGAGGAAGCTCGCTTACTCTGCTCTCGTTTCCGTTAAGCGAGAGCAGAGAAAGTTACTCTGCTCTCGCTTAACGGAAACGTTCATTTAAAATCTTACAATAATTTCTTAGTTAACATTTTTTTTAGTAACTTTGCATACGTATAGCAAATCTCTTGGCAAGAGAATAATCTCATCAAGCAGAGTGCAAACGACCTCAATAGAAGAAGTGAGTCTCTCGAACGACTTGATATACAGCCCAATACACAAGTTGGGGTGAGCTATGGGTATGCCCATCATACAATTATACAACTATGTCCTCTCAGTCAGAAGCAGACGAAAAGCGATGGTACGCCATGCGAGCCTACAAGAGCGAGAATACCGCAGAAGAGCGACTCTCCGCGACATACGGCTTGAAACACTTCATACCCAAGCAGAAAGTCCTGAGGACTCACAACGGCAAGAAGATACCCACACTCGAGCCCGTCATACGAAGTTTGGTCTTTGTCTATGCCACCCAGCGTCAGATAGTCGACTTCAAACGCCGTTACTACAACGATCTTCAGTTCGTGATGACAAAGACTTCAGGCAATCTTTCCTACCTCACCATACCAGCCAAACAGATGGACGACTTCATAGCAGTCTGCCAGCAGCGAGAGCAGGAAGTACACTTCTACCAGCCAGACGAAATCAACAACGGAGCAGGTCTGCTCAACATCGCCAAAGGTCAGAAAGTGAGAGTACACGGCGGACCTCTTGACAAAGTCGAAGGCTATTTCGTAAAAGTAGCAAAAAAGCGAGGGCGCAAATTTGTAGTAATCCTCCTCGACCTTCTGGTTGTCTCCACAGAAGTATCCCCAGACTATCTTGAAGTAATAGAATAGTAAATTTCTAAACGGAAATGGCATCTAATTTTAGCTCCCCCATCATACACAGGGGCATACCAATCGTATACGAAGTGAATTAATATGAGCAATATTTGGATTATCAATATTATGTCAGTCTTTATCCTTCTTCCTCCATCGCATACCCAATGGCCATAGCCCCTTTCTCCCCGACAAGAACCACATCCATCACAAACTGATGTCCATCGGCATGATCCAACATTATCAATATCCTCATAACCCACAGAATACACACGATCCACAAACAACACAATAACCCCTCCTACCAGCAATGAAACCCAGCAGAATCCTCCCCCTGATGCTCATGATACTCCTAATCGTATCATGCTCCACCCCCAAGCAGATTAACTATTTCCAAGACCTCCAGCCCGGAGTGAGCGAGCTGTCCATCGCCAATCCCATCGAAATCAAGATTCGCCCCAAGGACAAACTCTCCATCATCATCAACACACAGGATCAAAAACTCAACGAACTGTTCAACCTCCGCAACGTTCAGGGCAACAATTCCAGCAACAACATTCAGTTAGGCTATACCGTCGACAACGAGGGCTGCATCAACCTCCCCATCCTCGGCAATATCTCAGTCAAAGGACTGACCCGACAGCAAGTCGTCAGCCACATCATAGAGCAACTCCAGCAGCAAGAACTCGTCAAAGACCCCATCGTCACCGTCGAGTTCCTCAACCTCGGAGTGTCAGTCCTTGGCGAAGTCAACAAACCAGGTCGCATACCCATAGACCGCGACAACATGACCATACTCGATGCCATAAGCCAAGCCGGTGACCTCACCATCTTCGGCAAGCGCGACAAGGTAGTCGTGCTCCGCGAGCAAGACGGCAAGCAGCACTCCTACACCCTCAACCTCTGCTCCGCCAGCGACGTATACTCATCGCCAGCCTATTATCTGCAGCAAAACGACGTAGTCTACGTAGAGCCCAACGGCACCAAGGCACGCCAGTCCACCGTCAACGGCAATACCGTCCGCTCCACATCCTTCTGGCTCTCCATCGGCTCGTTCCTCATGTCAGCCGTCTTGCTTATCAAAAACCTGAAATAAAACCATCCATGGCTACTATACAAAAGAAAAATCAAATTCAGAACACTCAGGACTTTATCCGCATTCAGGATCTCCTATATCTGTGCCTCGCCAAGTGGCATTGGTTTGTCATATCCCTGACGCTATGCCTTGGTGCGGCAGCTGCATATCTGCTCAGCACCCCACCCGTCTACACACGCACAGCATCTATCCTCATCAAGGACGACTCGCAGAGCAACTCCTCGTCAACCGAGTCCGAAGCCCTTGCCGACTTGGGACTGGTAATCGTCAATACCAATGTCAACAACGAGATTCTCACCCTCCAGTCGCCCGACCTCATGCTCGAAGTCGTATCCAGACTCAATCTGGCGATGAGATACTATGTCAAAGACAAATTCTACAAACGTCTACTCTATGGCAAAGACCTCCCCGTTCAGGTCTTCCTGATAGACCTCCCCAACAACGAGACCGCAGACTTCACCCTTAGACTCGAAGCCAACCGACGCTACACCCTCTCAGACCTCAGTCACAACGACGAGAACATTGATCAGACCATAAGAGGAACCCTCGGAGACACAATCCAGACCCCCTATGGCAGACTTGCTGTCACCCCCACCCACAGCTACAATCCGGCGTTGTGCGACGACGAGGTGTTCGTATCCCGCACCACCATCATAGACGCACTCGGCGGAGCTTGCGCCAGATTAGGTATATCCAAGTCAGAGGAAGTCTCCAATATCGTCACCCTATGGTACGACGACGTGAGCACCCAGCGCGCCGACGACATCCTCTCCACCCTCATCGAAGTCTACAAAGAAAACTGGGTCAGCGACCGCAACCGCATGGCAGTCAGCACACTCGAGTTCATCAACGACCGTCTTGGAGTCATAGAGAAGGAGCTTGGCGAAGTCGACGACGACATATCCTCATTCAAGAGCAAGAACCTCCTTCCCGACGTCCAGTCCGTAGCCAGCATGTACCTAAGTCAAGCCCACGGAGCCGACATGGCCATACAGGGACTCAACGACCGCCTCTACATGGCGCGCTATCTCCGCTCATACCTCGCCGACGACGCCAACCTCCATCAGCCCCTGCCAGTCAGCGCAGGAGTCAGTGACCTCAACATCTCAAGCCAGATAGACAAATACAACACCACCCTCTTCGAACGCAACAGCCTCGCCAGCAAGAGCAGCCCTCGCAACCCCCTGGTCATCGAAGCAGATTCAGTACTGACATCCATGCGCAAATCCATGATTACATCAGTCGACAATCTCCTCGTATCCCTTGAGGGACAAGTGCGCAGTCAGAAGACCTTCAATCGCGACGCAGTATCCCAGATAGCCTCCAGTCCCGAGCAAGCCAAATACCTGCTCAGCGTAGAACGCCAGCAGAAAGTCAAGGAGTCACTCTATCTCTACCTCTTGCAGAAACGCGAGAAGACCGAACTCTCCAAGGCCTTTGCCGCCTACAACACACGCATCATCTCGCGTCCCAACGGCAGCATCAATCCCTCATATCCCTCCCGACGTAAGATACTGCTCGTAGCCTTTGCCCTCGGACTCCTTGCCCCAGTCATAATCATCTTCATTCGCGAAAACACCAACACCGTCGTACGAGGTCGCAAAGACCTCGACGACCTCACCGTCCCCATCGTCGGAGAAATCCCACAATATTTCTCTCACAGGAAGAAATGGTTCATACGTCGCAAGGTGAAACCCGACACAAAGGCCATCGTAGTGAGAGAAGGCAGCCGCAATATCATCAACGAAGCATTCCGAGTCCTACGCTCCAACATGGACTTCATGATGGCATCACAAAAAGACCATAACGTCTTTATCTTCACCTCGTTCAATCCAGGCAGCGGCAAGTCGTTCCTCACCTTGAACATCGCCATTAGTTTTGCAATAAAGCAAAAACGCGTGTTGGTAATCGACGGAGACCTCCGCCATGGAACCGCCTCCTCATACATCGATTCGCCAGAATCAGGTCTAAGCGACTATCTCAGCGGAATGACCGATGACTGGCGACAACTGATAGTCCGCAATCCACAACAAGACAATATGTACATCTTCCCGATAGGCAAAGTGCCCCCCAATCCCACCGAACTGCTTGAAAACGGCAAGTTACAAGGTCTCATAGAGCAACTTCGCACCGAATACGACTACATATTCATCGACTGCCCGCCCATCGACATCGTCGCAGACGCCCAGATACTGGAGAAAGTCGCCGACCGCACACTCTTCGTCATACGCGCCGGTCTGCTCGACCGCTCTATGCTCCCCGAGCTGGAGACCATCTATCAAGACAAACGCTTCAAGAACCTCTCCGTCATTCTCAATGGCACAGAAGGCACAGGAGGTCGCTACAGCTACCGCTACGGTTACCGCTACGGCTACCACTACGGCTACACCTCCTACCACGGAGCCTAATTCCTACCCTCCCCATGTGGCCATTCACCAAGCGATATAGCATAGCAGACAGCGGAATCCTCAGCGGCATGACAGACTGGCACAGCCATCTCCTGCCCGGAGTAGACGACGGAGTGCAGACCATAGCAGAGACCCGGCAGATACTGACCTCCTACGAGCAGCATGGAGTCAAAGAAGTATGGCTCACCCCGCATATCATGGAAGACATACCCAACACCACCGCCCTGCTACACTCACGCTACATCGAACTTACATCAGTCTACCGAGGTCCCATCATCCTCCACCTTGCAGCCGAATACATGCTCGACAGCCTCTTTGAGCAACGCCTGCAACAAGATGACCTCCTGCCGCTGGGTAAAGAAGGCAAACACCTGCTGGTCGAGACCTCCTACTTCAATCCCCCCTACGCATTCGACGACATCCTCTCGTGTATCAAGTCAAAAGGCTATTTCCCCATTCTGGCACATCCCGAGCGCTATGTCTATATGGAGCAAAAAGATTACGAGCACCTGATACGCCAAAACGTCGCTTTCCAGCTCAATCTCCCCTCCTTAGTAGGAGCCTACGGAGTAGAAGCAAAGCGCAAAGCCCAATGGCTGTTGCAGAAAGGCTATTACCATCACATCGGCACCGATACCCACAGACTCCAGACCTGGAAGTACCTTATCAGACAGAAAATCGACAAGAAACCGCTCCTCACAACCACTCGGACGACCCTCTGACAGATAATCCATCAATTTTGAAAATACCGCTATTCTGAGAAGCTGTTCCGTATAGACCATCGATAGATCATCGTTAGACCTTCGTTAGATCATCGTTAGACCTTCGTTCGTCCTTCGTTCGGACATCGTTAGAACATCGTTAGAACATCGTTCGGACATCGTTCGCGAAGCCAAAAGTAGCGAAGAAACAAAAAACGACTATATACACTCAATTTAGAGTTAATAAAAAGACTATGTGGTTTTGCTACCACCCCGATACCAACTGAAATAGCTGATGCCATTTGTTAAATCATAGACGAGCCCTAAGTTGAGTGCTTACGCCCCACAGTTTACTGTTGCTAATGTTTTATGTCAGGCAATCAATCAAGTAATAAGCAAATAGCGAAGAATCTTGTGTTCAATTCGATTTCTTTTGCTATTAACTTCATTATATCGTTTGCGTTTACGCCATACCTGATTCGTACGGTAGGAAAGGAGGCATACAGCTTCTTTCCGCTTATCAACAACATGATAGGCTATACGTCCATCATTACAACAGCGGTTGGGTCAATGGCAGGACGTTTCATCACTATGCGCATCTATAAAGATGATATGGAAGACGCTAATAGATACCTAAATGCGATGTGGGTATCAAATTTGGTCCTAAGTATCATCTTCACACTTTTGAGCGTTCTGATGGTAGTATTCATAGACGATATACTTTCTGTTCCTGTACATCTGCTTTCAGATGTTCGTTGGTTGTTCGGCTTAGGAGTATTCAGTATGGTATTAGGACTACTTACTGGCTATCTTTCAATACCAACGTATGTACGTAATAGAGTTGACCTCAGTTCCTCACGAACTGTTATGACAAACCTTATTCGTATTGGAGCCATCTTTGCTTTATTTGCGATATTGCGTCCGTCAATCGTGTATATGAGTCTTTCTGCACTCATAGCGTCTGTTGCCAGTATCATATTTAACTACAATCTCAAAAAGCGACTCCTGCCAGAACTTAGAATTGCTCCTAAAAAATATTTCAATTTTTCTTATGTCAAGACTCTGACGAGTTCGGGAATATGGAATTCTGTTAATCAGTTGTCGAATATGCTTCTCTATCAACTGGACTTGCTAATAACAAATATTTTTATAGGTGCAGCCGTAACAGGAGATTACGCAATAGCAAAGACTGCTCCAACGCTAATTCTTCAAATCTTAGCAATGCTTTCGGGTACATTCGTTGCGCAATATAACATATTGTATGCGCAGGGAAAGATAGATGCCGTTGTAGCAGACATTCGCAAGAGTATGGTTATCGTGGGCATGCTTATTGGAATTCCTATAGGATTTCTTGCTGTATATAGTGATTGTTTTTATGGTTTGTGGGTGCCAGGTCAAGATGCGCACATGCTTCAAATGATGACAATCATAACCATTGTGCCTATGATTTTCGGAGGCAGCATCAACCCGATATTCGGAATCTTCGCAGTCACCAACAAGCTTAAAGTGCCATCTCTTGTTCTTTTATGTTCAGGTCTCGTTCAGGTTTTAATCATAGTAGTTTTATTGAAAACCACATCACTCGGAGTTTGGGCTATCATAATAGTTAGTGCCATTCAAGGAGGCTTACGTAATTCAATTTTTAGTCCTATATATGGTGCTAATTGCTTGGGCAAGAAATGGAATACTTTCTATCCCACGATGTCCCGAGCAATAGCAGGTATATTTGTTGTCATTGTCCTAAGTTTCGTTTTGCGTCAGGTTTATAGTGTCACCTCTTGGTTGTCGTTCCTTGTTTCAGGGTTAATCATAAGTATATGCTCACTTGTGATCAATAGTTTTGTGATGCTAAAAGTAGCAGAAAGGACTTATCTGTTCTCTATAATAAAGAAAAGGCTACATACATGATACGAAAGTTCCTAATTATTTTAGTTGGGATTCTCCTTGCATATATCATCTACGCAATGATTAATCCTAAGATTAGCCAATATCAAGGACGAACAGCTCATATCAGTATAGATGATGTTGAGATTTCAATACGGAATCTGTCAAATCAAAATTACGGCAGTATCTTTGATGAGCCTTTTTTTGCATTTCTTCAAGAGTTGCATGATAACTATGACTTAAAAATCACGCTTTATATCTACAAAGAAGCAAGAGACTATGACATCACAAAATTCCCTATAAAGTATAAACGCGAATTGGCAAATAATGCCGATTGGCTGAAGTTTGGTTTTCATGCCATTCGTCCTCAATTCAATGAAGCAATTACTGCCAATTATGATACTTTTTCAACAGCATACAGACAGGTGGATTCATGTATAACAGCATTTGCCAGCGAGTCCAGCAAATCTCACATACTTCGACTCCATTATTTCTTCGCCACATCTGCTGAAAGAGCCCTAATTTCTCAATTGGGGGGGGGGTAATTTTGCTTACTGCTGACAATCCTGACAGACGTTCATATTCTCTATCGGATAATCAATTCTATTCGCTAAGAAATGGCTCATATCACGATAATGAACTGAGCTATCTTGCTAGTGATTTAAGAATAGAAAACATGACTATTCCTGATTACGATCTTCGAGTCCACCAGGAGAACGATACGCTCGTTATCTTTACACATGAGTGGGCGTTGGCAAGTCGCATAAATCGCATGAAATTGATAAGAACATTACAGATATTAGAAAATAATAAGGTAAAATATATAAATTGAACACTATGGACAGGATTAAAAGGTACATTGATTGTTACATTCCCGTAACAACCTGCACACTCCGATGTCCTTACTGCTACATCACGCAACATCGTCTGTTCGAAGGACCGCTCCCTAAATTTACTTACTCAGCAGAACATGTTCGAAAAGCTTTATCAAAAGAGCGTTTAGGTGGGACATGCCTCATCAACATGTGCGCTGGAGGTGAGACACTTCTTGCCAAGGAGGTACTCGACTATGCACGCGCTCTTCTCGATGAGGGACATTATGTGATGATTGTTACCAATGCAACCATCAGCAAACGCTTTGACGAGATTGCAGCCTTCCCCCGGGAACTTACCAAGCATCTTTTCTTCAAGTTTTCATACCATTACCTCGAATTGAAGGAGCGTGGCCTCATGCGCCGTTTCTTCGACAATATCCGAAAAGTGCGTGATGCAGGCTGCTCTTTTACTCTCGAGCTGACTCCATCCGATGATGCTATCCCATTCATTGATGACATCAAAGCAATTGCAGAGCGCGAACTTGGAGCCATCAATCACGTCACCATTGCGCGTGACGAGAAGGATGACAGCGAACTTCCGATGATGACAAAACTACCACGCGATAAGTACATTGCTACATGGGGAACATTTGACTCTATGATGTTCAATTACAAATTGACCATCTTTGGCGATAAACGCAAGGAATTCTGTTATGCAGGAGATTGGTCCTTCTACCTTAATATGGTTACTGGTGTGATGACTCAATGCTACAAGTCATATACATTTCACAATATTTTTAAGCATCCTGATGAGCCTATTCCATTCCAGGCTATAGGCCGCCATTGCAAGGAACATCATTGCTACAATGGTCATTCGTTCATCGTCCTAGGAGATATTCCAGAGCTAAAAGCACCCACTTATGCTGAGTTGCGCAATAGGGTATGCAAGGACCACACCGAATGGCTTCAACCGGATGTTAAGGCATTTTTCAGTACTAAATTATACGAATCAAATAAGGAATATACACCTATGCAAAAGATGCTTTCTGACATGAGAATAGAGGCTATCAAGGCAAAAGCTAAGATAGGAAAAACCCTATTGGGGGGGGTAATCCAGAGAAAAAAGAAATAGTACTATTAGCTGCTTAATAGTTTAGGTTATGGATAAGATAAAACGATTTATCGACATCTATGTGCCTGTAACTATATGTACTCTCAGATGTCACTATTGCTACATCACACAGCACCGTCTATTTGATGGCCCGCTCCCTAAATTTAACTTCTCGCCACAACATGTCCGCAAAGCATTGGCAAAAGATCGGCTTGGTGGCCCTTGTCTGCTCAATCTTTGTGGAGGAGGCGAGACGCTTCTTGCCCCCCAGATAGTAGATTATATTCGTGAATTGCTTGAAGAAGGCCATTACGTGATGGTTGTCACAAACGCCACAGTCAGCAAACGATTTGAGGAACTCGCCAAACTACCAAAGGAGTTACTTTCGCACCTTTTCTTTAAATTCTCTTATCACTATTTGGAACTGAAGAAGCGAAATCTCCTCGATAGGTTCTTTGCTAATGTATGCCTCATGCGTGATTCAGGAGCTTCATTCACGCTTGAAGCTACTCCTAATGATGAGTTGATACCTTATATTGAAGAGATGCAACAGGCAGCCATCAGTCATGTGGGTGCAGTCAATCATGTAACTGTGGGACGTGACGAAAGAGTTGCAGGGGCATTGCCTATTCTCACCAATATGAGTCGAGAGGATTATCAAAAGACATGGTCGGTATTCCACTCGGAGTTTTTTGACTATAAGATGTCAATATTCGGACAAAAGCGAAAAGAATTCTGCTATGCCGGTGCTTGGTCTCTTTATCTTAATTTGGCCACGGGTAATGCCCAGCAATGCTATTGTTCGCGATTCTCGCAGAATATATTCAAGAATCTGAACAAGCCCATTATTTGGCGACCTGTTGGAAATGGATGTAGGGAAGTGCATTGCTACAATGGACACGCTTTTCTTGTGCTTGGACTCATCCCCGAACTTCCAGCCCCTACCTATGGTAAGATAAGAAACAGAGCATGTGAAGATGGTTCTGAATGGTTACAGCCGGCTATGAAATCGTTTATGAGTACAAAGTTGTATGAGTCTAATAAGCAGTACAATTGTGTGGAAAAGTTCGTCACAAATGCTATGAATAGATGCCAACCGTATCTTTCTGCAATCAAGAAAAAATTATTATGACAATCCAAGAAAAGTGCAATCAGCTTTCTTGCATCATTATCGATAAGCTCACTCCTCTAATCACAGGCGATTATGTTTTCCTTGAGCTTCCTTATTACACCAACATTGGTGATACCCTCATTTGGCAGGGAACAGAGGACTTCCTGAAGACGATACCGCATAAGTGTCTTTATCGTTGCTCGTTCGACACATTCGAATACAAGCAACTCGATTCAGATGTGGTCATCTTGCTGCAAGGAGGAGGAAACTTTGGCGACCTTTATCCTCGGCACAATGCTTTCCGCAATAAGATTATTGAGCTGTATCCCAACAATCGCATCATCATATTGCCTCAAACCGTCTATTATAGGGGGTCACGTATGTTGGCAAATGATCCTATTATTATGCGCCAGCATAAAGACCTCTATATATGTGCCCGAGATCAGTACAGCTATGACTTTTTGAAGCGTTACCGATTCGGCCGGCAAGTCCTCTTGGTTCCAGACATGGCTTTCTGCATTGATTTCAGCAAGCAGCAGGATGCTATTTTGCCACAAACAGAAAGAGTATTGTTGTTCAAGCGTATCGATAAAGAGAAGGTTGATACCAGTAATATCGTGCCTGAACAATACAAAAACCTATTTGATATGCAAGACTGGGTGGGCTATGAGACAGATACTGAGGAGTTCTCCAAATTAAAGAATTTCATCAAAGAAAAGAGGTATGCAGAAGCAGATGTCTATGCTATCAATACCTACCTTCCAACTCGTGTCAAGGAAGGCATTCAGATGATCAGTCCTTACAAAATCATTTACAGCAATCGTCTTCATGGCTCCATCCTTTCCATTCTTTTAGGTAAGGAGGTCACCATTATTGACAATTCTTACGGCAAGAATGCCCAGTTCTACGACACTTGGCTTACGGGCGTACCAACTATCCATATCCATCGAGTAAAACACATTCTTAGCATAAAGCGCACCATATTCCTTTGCCTAACTTGGTTATGCGCACAACTTGGGATAAAATTGTAAGTCAACATGACAGAAGTTAAAGTTTCGATTATCGTTCCAGTATATAATGTAGAGAAATACGTTGAGGAGTGCTTCCATTCGATTGTTGCGCAGACTTTTACGGGGTCTATGGAGTGCATCTTTGTAGACGACTGTGGTAAGGACCACAGCGTGGCGCTTGTGGAGGAGCTGATGGCAGCCTACCAGGGCCCCATAGAACTGAGGATGGTGCACCATGAGCGCAATAGGGGTCTGAGTGCTGCAAGGAACACGGGCCTGAGCGAAGCCAAAGGTGACTATGTGTATTTCATTGACAGCGACGACTTTATCACACCAGAGTGTATTGAGTTGCTCGTTGCACTTACCGAGAAATATCCTGGTGTGGATATGGTGCAAGGGAATAATAATACTATGCTGCAGTTTCTTAGGTTGAATGTAAACTTGCTTCCAGAATATTCTGATGACAAGAAGTGGATAAAAGAATACTGTCTCACACGACGATTACCAGTTACTGCATGGAATAGGCTGGTGCGACGTGACTTCTTACTTGAGAACAGATTGTTGTTTGAGGAAGGAATGATTCATGAAGATGAATTGTGGACTTTTTTTCTTGCAAAGCATTTGCGAAAGTTAGCATTTTGCTTTGAGGATACTTATGTATACAGAGAAAATCCGTATGGAATTATGTCTTATGTAGCTCAAGATGATAAATCGACAGCCCCTGTAGTTTCTGTAATGGCATCGCATCTCGAGAAGCCGCATATTTTTCTTGAGGTGAGATACATGATGAATTTGATTTCATATAATCTATATTGCGATGATAAATTTATGAGAAATTTGTGCGATGCAAATAAGAGTGTTCTTCGGTGGTATAAAATAATTCATGCTTTACTCAAAACAAAAAAATGGTCATTTAGAGGATTCCTGGCACGTATTCAATATAATGTAATGCCATTCTTTTATAAGCGTGATATTTTTATTTAATTTAAGAGTTTCGGTAGTTTCTAACTCGCCATTTTGTATTTGTATAGTTCACATATATGAGCAATTTCGTCAGATACGCTAACCACAGCGTCAAGCCATCAGTGAGTATGTGCATGTCCTTTGTCTGCATGCTACTCGTGTCTATTTGTGCTCTTGCTGCAAAGAATCGGTCTACGACTATCTCTGAGAGTTCTAATCTGCAAGTCTTCAAGCTTTTATACACTTTATGTCTACTGATGTCTACTAAAGTCTACAATCGCCCCCACGAGATGTCGTATATTTGCAGAGTATTTCGGAAAGGCGCCTCCGCATACACATCGCTCTGTCTCCGTTCGATCTTCGTTCGATCTTCGTTCATCCTTCGTTCGACCTTCGTGTCGACCTTCGTTCGGGAAAGCGAAAAAATCGAAGACAGCGACAAAACAACAAAACAACAAAAACCTTAAAACCTCAAAACCTCAAAACCTTACAAAATAACCTTAAAACCTTATAACTTTAAACACAATGGCAATCACAAAAGATATCATCTCAAAAAACAATGGTTCTGCAGGTAATCTTACCCTCCAAGCAGATAAGTGGTCAGACTAACCCCCGAGGCTAAAAAACTTACAATATAACTAAAAATGACAGATGTAATTTTTTCTGTTTATACAATTATAGTGGCTGTTACTTTTGCGATAATAGTATATTATATCTATTCTCTAAAATTTAACCAAAAGCCTCTGAAAATAAATACTTTCGATGGTATGAATAGTCCATATCATCCATCGGTACTTTATTTTGAGAAAGGATGGAATAACTATAGATATTGGATGGCAGAAACACCATTTAGCCCTAAATGCAAACCCTATCAAGACAGAAACGAGTGTCCATCTATACATGTCAGCCAAGATGGCATTAGATGGACAGAGATATGCAAGAATCCAATCGTTGATTTAGATGACGAAGGAGTTAGAAATCTAAACTTCTATAGTGATCCCCACCTCGTGTATTGCAAAGATAGAATAGAATGTTGGTTCAGGCTTACAGAGAGACAAGGAAATAGAAATCTCTATGAGGTTTGCTCTCTGTGGCGTATTGTGTCGTACGATGGCATAAACTGGGGAAAAAAAGAGAAGCTATCACAAATGAATGAAAATGTTAAATCAAAAGGCCTTGGGCAAGTGTTGGTGTCTCATGCAGTATTGTGGGATGATATTTCTCAACAATACAAAATCTGGTATGTAGACAGTGAATCTCATATCAAAAAAGAAAATGGTGGAGCTCGAAATATTGCATATAGTTGTTCTAAAGACGCTATAAAGTGGGATGATAAAATAATTGTAGAGTTAGATAAAGATGTAGTTAATCCTTGGCATATCGATGTGTACAAAGCGATAGATGGTATATATTATTTAACCATCTATTGGGACTTTAATAACCTTACGCTTTGGCAGAGTTGTGATGGTATTAGATTTCGATATATGAGAGAAGTTCTATCTCCCTCAAAACGGATAGGATCATATTATTCCAACAACTTGTATAGGGCATGCCTTCTTCAGGATTTGAGCGGTTGGAAAATGTATTTTAGTGCAGATGATTACTTTCAAACACATATTGGCGTTATGCAAGGAGAAGATATTGATTCTTTAAGAGTTATATCTTCTGAAAAGGGAACATATTCTTCGCCTGTTTATATCCCAATATGGTATATAAAGCGAAAGATGATTTCTGTAAGATTTGTATTAAGACACTATTCCAACTATCTCAAAAAATGATATCAATAGTAATGCCATCATACAATGCGGGAATCTATATAGGTAGAGCGATTGAGTCAATTTTGCGTCAGACATATAGTGATTGGGAGTTGATTATCGTGGATGACTGTTCTTGTGATAATACCGTTGAAGTAGTAAAACGTTATATGTCTCAGAGTAATAAAATACGTTTGATACAAAGAGAAAAGAATTCAGGAGGTGCTCGTCTACCTCGGTATCAAGGTATTTTACAAGCTAATGGAGAGCTTGTATCTCATATTGATTCAGATGATTTTGTAGAAGATCGATACTTGGAAAAGATGCTTTACAGATTAAGAGAATCATCTGCTGATATTGTTTTATCTTTTCTGAATTACTGCGGTAAAAATGAGGAGGAAGATAATAGGACGATTCCTCGACTACCATTCGATTTCAATAAAATTATCACAGGTCGCGAAGCATGTATAGAAACGTTAAATGGTTGGAACATAAATTTAGCAGGACTTCTTTTAAGTACTACAAGATATAAAGCATTTGTCCACTCCGAGATTACTGTTGATTGTATGAGTTGTTTCAACGATGAACTTGATTATCGAAAATTAATTCTCGGTATGAATAGTGTGGCATTTTCATCTGCAAAATATTATTATAGACAGCAAAACGAAAGTGTATTACATATTTCTCGTTCTCATTATGTTGATAGAGTTAACCAAATAACACCATTGTATCAATGGGTTATTTCTAATTTTGCGAAAGATTTGGATGTTATTGACTCAATTAGCCAAGATTACATCAATTCTCTATATGTTGCCCTTAGCGTACTAATATTAGATAAGCATAAAATTGGAAAACGTGAGTATAAAACACATATAAACAGAATACAGGTAAGTCTATCTTTTTATAAAAAGTCACATCATCGTGTGAGGAATTATAAGTATAAGTTATTGAGTAGTTCATTTATTATTCTGTATTCAATGTCATGGTTGCGTAGTATTTATGTCTTATTTAAGAGTTATCAATATATATAATCTTGGTATCAATATAACCTGTATTGGATAAATGCAATCAGCCACTAATTTTATCACTTGCTTCACGTCCGATAAGCTGTACACGTCATCATAAAAATACTTGCCACATGGAGAAACTTGCTACATTTGACATATTCGACACCACTTTACTCCGTCGCTGTGGTAGGCCAGAAGCCGTATGGGGACAACTTGCTGTTGAGCTTTTCGCTGAAGACAAGGACCTTGTCGATGCGTTTATGGCATGGCGCAGGCATGCAAAGGGCAATACTCTTGCAAGCATCTATGCAGACATAGATGAGGCATATGTCACCTTTTCCGGCAAAAGCAGAGAAGAGTTGATGGAAGTTGAGAGAGAGCTGGAAAGCACTATTCTTGTTGCCAATCCTGAAATATGTAGCATCATTGAACGTAAGCGTAAGGAGGGATGGACTATTGCATTTGTCAGCGACATGTATCTTGATAGCCACTTCCTACACTCAGTGCTTGAGCGTGAGGGGTGCATCAAGGAAGGGGAGCGTGTATATGTTTCGTGCGAGCACCATGCACGCAAAGACACTGGTACACTCTACGATGTGGTCCGCAAAGAATTATGCCCAGACGTGTGGCATCACTATGGTGATAATGTACACAGCGATTTACGCATGGCGAGAAAGAAGGGCATTAAGGCATTTAGAGTCAAAACCGACTATACTGACGTAGAGAAAACATGTCCGGCAGATCTTCCTCTGTTAGCAGCATATTCACGGCTCTATAGGATAGAGCATCAGCATGATGCTCACGCAAGTTTTGCTGCGGATTATGTTGTGTCAGCTTATCTGCCATACGTTATTTATGTGTTGCGTGAGGCACGAAGAATGGGTATCAGAAGGCTCTATTTCCTTTCGAGAGATAGTTATATTTTATTGAAGGCAGCTCAAGTCTTGACCGCAGAGGCGGATGGCTTAGAATTGCATTATCTCTTCGTTTCCCGAAACTCCTTACTATTGCCTTATCTCTGCGGCGAGGACGAGAAAGCATATTTGGCAGCAAGTGACCACCACACCCTTGTCCGTATTGACTCTGTAGACAAGCGAATAAACCAGCTTGGAACTTCACGTAAGGAAATGCTGGAGGAATATGGTATAGACTTTCCGTATGTCAAGGTAAACAGCCAGGAGGAACAAACTGATTTTCTTCAGAAGATATTTCATAGCAGTTTCACTCCTCACCTTCAACATGAGGCGCAACAGCAATTAGACCTCTTGTTGGAATATTTCAGTCAGGAAGGACTGCTTGATGGTGAACGATGTGCAGCTGTGGATATAGGATGGTTAGGGACTTCCCGACTAATGATTAATCATATATTGCGTAGACTGGGAATACCTGATATGCATTTCTTCTATTATGGTGTGCGAGCTGATGTATTTCCACCATCAGCTGGACGATATTCTACATATTTCAGTACAGAAGAATTCACTACGGAGGCTACAGTCTTGCTTGAGCATTATTTCTCGGCCTCTCCCTATCCATCTACGATAGGGTACCAGCGCAAAGTTGATGGAAATATAGGACCCTTATTTGAGAATGAGGACATATTTTGCCACAATAAGGCAAGTGAGGCCAATGAGGCTGCAATCATCGCTTTTGCATCTGAAATATCTGATTATGACCATGCTTCGCTGAGAAGTTGGGCAAAGCACTCAATTGACTGTATACTAAGTCCGTCAATGGTGGTGGATGTAGCACCGCTTGCACAAATTGAGAATTTCGATGACAATATGCCCTTAGTGAAACGACTTAATGCTGTTGAACTGCTGAAAATTCTATTTCTCGGCGACCACGTAACAGGTTTTGATAGGGGAAGTCTTCGGCTTACTTTACCACATCGTATATTGCCATACGCGTCTAAACTTCAGGAAATAACAGGACGACTACGTGGGTATTTGTATCGTAGGATTTACGTATGACAAAAATGGAAAAAAGCTCTTTTAATTTCTACATCTAAATGACCAAGATTGCTATTGTCGTACTCAACTACAACTCCTCTGCTGATTGTAGCAAATGCGTTGCAGACCTTAAAAAGCAGAAAGGAATCGAGTTGGAAATCATAATAGTGGATAATTGTTCTACTCGTGAGGGAGAGCAAGATGCCGTTAAGAACTTGTGCGCGGAAGAGAATTGCACATTTATTCAAGCCAAGGACAATAGAGGCTATAATGCTGGCAACAATATCGGTCTGCGTTATGCAGCAGAAAAAGGATATAAATACGCTCTGATATCCAATCCTGATATGCGTTTCCCGCAGACTTACTATATATCGCAGCTGGTCAAAGTGATGGAGGATAAGCCTGAAGTGGCTGTCTGTGGTAGCGATATTGTGAGTCTTGAGGGTGTGCACCAGAATCCCATGAAGCGAGATGGTGACTGGCGTAGCTCATTCGGGTGGGTTACGGTATTTTTCAGGAAGAAAAAGTCCGATACCTACGACTTTATAGATAACTATGCCGAGAGTCACGATTGTAGCAAGGTTAGCGGCTGCTGTCTGCTGGTGAGATTGGACTTCATGAAGCGCATAGGCTACTTCGACGAGCGAGTATTCCTCTATTGTGAGGAGGCTATTCTTTCGCGGCAAGTGGAACGATGCGGCATGACAATGCACTACATTGCCGATGTACAGGCTATTCATGCACATGTGAAAAATGAGAAGGGAGACCCGATTATGCGATTCGGGCACTGGAGAAAGTCTCGAGTTTACTTTATAGATAACTATAGTGAGGACTGTTGTTTTGGTCGTATGATGGCGAAGCTTTCAATGGGAATATATGTAGTGCTGATGACCATGGCATTGAGAATAAAAGCTTGCATAAACTGATATGATACAAAAATTAAAATATATAAGCAGCTTAGATTTAATCTACGCCACATGTGCGGTGATAGCTCTGAATACGTTCTTCTACTTCGAAGGAGGTGCCAAGGAAAGTATAATCAAACTTGGTGTCATGGGTATTGCGCCGATTATATTCATATTGAGGACACCATCAATCTCTTTGGCAGTCATTACAGGCTTAGGTTATTGGATATGGTGTTACTTCTCATCTTTGTTTACTGGGGAACAGCGTTTTTCTACCTTAGGATTCTTAGGTATGTATGTCATAACTTTTGTGGTTTATTACAACCTATTGCACCAAGGCGTATTCTCGTTCGCTTATTTCAAACGTCTGTTGAGGTTTTTGATTATGTCATTTGGCGTAGTATTGGTGATGCAGCAGATATGTATGCTGTTAGGTATATATAATATGCCTATTGCCAATTTGCATAATCAATACTTTCTGTCAATTGACAAACTTCATTCACTTACATTAGAGCCAAGTCATAGTGCCCGCGTGCTGGCTGTGTTATCTTTATGTTATTGGAGGATGTATGAGTTAGAGTGTGGTCAGAGACCCACGTTGAGAGAATTGCTGAATGGGGAGATGAGATGGCCTACGATATTGTTTTTATGGTCGATGCTGACGATGGGCAGTGGTACAGCGTTTGTGGCGCTGGGACTCCTGAGTCTATATTTTTTCACTCGCCATACGGTTATCTATGTCATTCCGTTTTTGTGCTTGATGTTTGTCGCAGCAGAATCATTAGAGTTGACTCAGTATGAGCGTGCAAAGAAACTTGCAGAGGCCTCACTGACAGGGGATGTAAAGAAGATGGATGAAGCAGAGGGAAGTGGCTCAGCTCGAGCTAAACCTATTGTCAATACGCTGACTAAGACTGACTTATTTGTGTTAGACACTTGGGTTGGTCATGGTACAGCAAAAATAGATCCTCGATGGTGGAAAAGAAACAATCAGAAGCTTGGAGTGATAGAACAATATGGTATGATAGGGTTCATTATCTCTATGTTCTTTATATATTATTGTGTAATACGCAGGTTCTTTTCTATAGAAACGCTTATCTTTCTATTCCTTTTTGGAATGTCGGTGGGTAATGTTTATTATGTGTGGGGATGTTATATGCTATTTGCAGGAGTAAGGTGTTTTCAAGAACAGGAGGAACGAGAGCTGTCAGACTTAATTACTGAGGAAGATACTCCTGCTGATGAATGATGGTGTAAATAATTCTGTTATGGACTTGACTGTGGCTATCTGCATGTATAATGCGGAAAAGACGATTGAGGGTACTTTGCTATGCCTCATGGCGCAGACCATGCAGGATTTTGACCTGCTCATTGTTGACGATTGCAGCACCGATGGTTCGGTGGAGTGTGTGGAGCGTTTTTTCGCGCAGCGTCCCCGGCAATATGAATTGGTGCGGCAACAGGTGAACCAAGGTGTTGCCTATGAACGTAATTTTGCGTTGCACTATGCACGGACAAGATATCTGATTTTTATTGATTCAGATGATTTTCCGCTACCACAACTGCTTGAAAAAGAGTATGCTATTCTCAGCTGCGACCAAGAGCTGACCGCGGTCAGCTCTTGGTCGCAATTTGCAGACGCAAATTGCAACCGAATGCGCGGAGGGCTGTTCATTGGTGACACTACAAAGGATGACTTTCGCAAACGTGCTGAGGCGGGCAAGCGCATCTTCCTGCCGATTCAGACGCTTTTTGTACGCGAGGACGCGATAAGGGTGGGAGGATTCAGACTCGATGGCTTTCCAGAAGGTAAGCCGCGTTACCGTGACTTCTGTGAGGACCTTGACCTTTGGACGCGCATGAGCGACCTTTATGTTGAGGGTAAATATATTATAGTGCTTCCTGAGGTGCTTTATCTATATAGGAAGACCGATGGGCTGTCATCTAATCATTTTAACATGATTATTAAGATGGAATATGTGAAGGAAAATGTGCGTAGGCGGCGCAAAGGACTGCCAGAACTTACTTTTATTGAATACTATGATTCGTTGAAGCCCGAAGAATTGGCTCGATTGAAGAGGGACTCCTTTGCGGCCGATTGTCTGCGCAACGGAGTGTTCTGCGTGCGCGACGGAAAGCTGCTGAAGGGGATGCGGCTTATTGCCAAGAGCGTGTGGAACAACCCCACCTACATCTTCGACAAACTGATGGCCAACTCGGGCCTCGTGAAGCGCAAGTGACTTCTCTCACAAAGGCGCAAAGGTCGCGGAGATTTTTTATTGAAACAGTGAAGTGAGTGTGGGCGGATTTTTATCGTAAAAATAGATGAATTAAATGACTATCCCTAATTTAATTTTACGACTGCCCCTAATTTAGCACATAAAGGATGAGTGAGATTTCGGCTAAGCATATCACTGAGGTGATAGGGCTGCTTAATGAGAAGGCTGACTATGCGGTGCTCCGCAACTTTGAGGGGCTTCCCGACAAGAACAAGAGCCGCGACATTGATATTATTATCACGCTGCGCAGCTACCGCGCTGTGAAGGATGAGCTTGTGAGGCTTATCGACTCCACGGGGTGGAAGATTGTGACTTATCTGCACAGCGACCGTCTGATTACCTACGTGTGCGCCAAGCAGAGTGGTGAGACCACGGAGCTGGTGCAGTGGGACTTTTTTGTGAACACTTCGGTGTGGGGCATCCTGCTGATGGATGCGAGTGAGTTTCTTGCCCACAAGCAATTCAATGGCTTCCTCTACTATGTGGGTGTGGAGTGCCAGTTTCTCGACAAGTACCTCTACAACCGTGCCGTGGGCAGCGCGTTCCCCAAGAAGTATCAGTGGATGCGCGATGAGGCCGAGAAGAGCGACTTCGTGAGGGCGAAGGTGCGCAGCCTCTTTGGCACGGCGAGCCTGGAGGAGTGCGACCGCAAGCGCCGCCCCTTGCTTGCCCTGCGTGCAGTGGGCGCCAACCTGCTGCGCCGCCCGCTTGGCTTTGTGGCGGGTGTGGTGTGCTTCCTGTGGACATTTGTGAGGAACTATGTGCGGTCGTGCACGGGGTTCTCGGTGGGATTTACGGGACCCGACGGGTCGGGGAAGACCACGGTGATTGACATGATGATTGAGCATCTTGGCGACGTGTTCCGCACGGCTCATGCCTATATGCACTTCCGTCCGGCACTATTTGGCAATCTTGGTGAGGTGGTGCACTCGGCGGGCGTGAAGAAGACGGTGGACCGCAACTACAGCGACCCGCACCGTGGCGGCCGCACCGGGCTGGCAAGCTCGCTGGCGCGGTTGCTCTACTATTCGGTTGACTATGTGCTGGGCTACTTCCTGCGAGTGAAGACGGTGACGCGCATCACACGCCTGGTGATTTTCGACCGCTACTACACCGACATTATCTGCGACAGCCGCCGCAGCCGCATCTATCTGCCCATCGGGCTGCTCTACTGGTGGGGCCGCGTGCTGATTCCGTCGCTCGACTACAATATTCTGCTCACTGCCGACAGCGACACCATCCTGCGCCGCAAGCGTGAGCTCGACCGCGAGGGCATCGACACCATCAACCGCAAGATTGACTATCTTGCCTCGAAGCCGGGCTACTACAAGATTCTCAACACGGGCACCCCCGGGCAGGCAGTTGCCAAGATACTCA
Source organism: uncultured Prevotellaceae bacterium (assembly GCA_945787625.1). Next base: position 14,423 of record CALZJL010000001.1, on the reverse strand, counting down.
CCACCATCTTCGACGCCCAGCACCGCAAGAACCTGAAACGTCTGGGAGCGAAATGATTTTAGAAAAATGTCGGTAAAGAGATTATTATGAACAATCCTTTTTTTTCAATAGTCATTCCAGTGTATAACGGATTGACACACGATTTGCCCAAATGCCTCGACAGCATCTGGCAACAGCCGCTCGACGCATCGCTATATGAGGTGATATGTATTGACGACTGCAGCACCGATGGCACGCGGGCTTGGCTTCACACTCAGGCTGCGCAGCACGCTAATATGCGGGTGCTTGAAAATGAGGTGAATATTCGTCAAGGGGGAGGTAGAAACCGGGGCTTTCGTGAGGCGAGAGGCAAATATATAGTTCTCATTGACCAAGATGATTACTATCATCAGCGAGCAATATCGAGAGTGTATAATCACTTGAAAGAATCAGACTTAGATGTGCTGATAGTGGATTGTGCCTACGAGCGCCCCGGAAAGCCGAGCAACACATTGCAACACAATTTTCCACATCGCGAGGTGATGACCGGTGATGAGATAATATTGAAGAATTCTATTCCGTATGCTCCTTGGAAATTTATCTTTTTGTGTTCGTTGATTATTGACAATAATTTGTTCTTCGATGAGAATGAGCGCATAGAGGATATCGACTGGGTTCACAGACTTGTGCATAGGGCAAAAAGAGTTCAGTATCAGCCAATTCTGTTTATTCATTATTTGAAAGGTGACACATCAACCACAATGACTTCATTCAAATCGCCAGTAACCACTTATTCATCAATGAGATGTGGACGACGGTTGTATCTATTAGCGACCAATGACTTTGCTGATAGTTGTGATGAATTGAAGCGGGCTATGGTGAATCTTGGAGAGAATGTGTTCAGGCTAAGTTTGCGCAATCTGCTCACGTGCATGGATTCGGTGAGCAACAAACGCAAAGCTATAAAAGAGATTATTGCGCCACACAGCAAGAGGACTACGGCTCTCACAAAGATAGCAGTAGCTATGCCTACTGTTTTTAGCATTGTGAGCAACATTACAGCCACATTCTTGCCATGGTTTATCATCTTGCGCAGAAAATGGAAATATAGAAAATAAGGAAGTGATGGGAAAGAGAATTGGATATATTGATGCGATGCGCGGGCTGGCGATGCTGCTCGTGGTGGTGGGGCATGTGATGCTGTTCACCCTCAAGGATGAGGGCAATATGCTCTTCAGGATTTTGAGTGGTGAGTTGCAGATTCCGCTGTTTTTCATGGTGAGTGGTTTCTTGATGAGTGTGCCAGGCCGTGGGTTTTGGTCGTTTATCGGGAAGAAGGCGTTTTTGCTTTGTGTGCCGGCGGCGATATTTATGGCGGCCTACGTGTGGAATGATGGCGGCGACTATGTGTCGGCATGGGTGGATAGCTATAAGGGTGGCTATTGGTTCACGTTCACGCTGTTTCAGTTTGTGGCGGTGTATGCTGTGCTGAAACTTGCTTCGCGGGCTATGAAGCTGAGTCGCGCGGTCGAAGCTGTGATGCTTGTGGCGGTGGGCGTGGTTGCGCTCTACGCCTCGGTGTGGTGTATGCGCGAGGAACACACCTACGCGGTGATTCCGCTGCTTGGGCTGGTGCAATTCAAGTCGTTTATCTATTTTTTGACAGGAACGCTCATTGCTGAGCAGGGTCTTCTTGCTAAAGGCTTGAGTGACAAGGAAATCAAAATGGGGGGGGGTAATTCTGGCAGTTTGCTTCCTGCTCCATATCTACACATATCGTTGCGGAGGAATGGCTTACCTTGGCTCGAGCACGCTGTGGTTTGCTGTGCTGACACTCACGGGGCTAATGGTGCTGCTGATGGGATTCAGACAGTATGAGAGCTGGAGTGGGTCGGTATTAGGGCGTGTGTTGCAGACTATAGGCCGCTACACGCTCGATGTGTACTTCATTCACTATTTCTTCTTGCCGCGCAACCTTGGCGCGGTGGGGGAGTGGTTCAGGGCCAATCCCAATCCTGTGATAGAATATGTGCTTGCCATGGCGGTGGCGGCAGTGGTGATAGTGGCTTCGCTGCTTGTGGGGCGTATCATCCGCCTCTGCCCCACGCTTGCCCACTGGCTGCTGGCAGCTAAGAAATAGAAAAGGATTTGTTACAACATTGTTGTTTGATATAAAAAGAATGACATTATGGGAATGGCACGATTAGGGTATTTATGTCAAAAGGCTTTTGACAGGGCATCTACGGTAATGGGTAATTTCTTGGCTCGCGGGAAATATTATTCTTGGAAATATGCAATATACGACCTTATTGAGTGGATAGGTTTCTATGGACGATGTAAAAAACTTTCAGTATTTGGGGTTAAAAGAAAGCAATTATGGCTTGACTATTATATTGAGCAGAATTATAGTGATATAGTGGGGTATTATAGAAATAAGCAAGAGAGTTCGATAAAGGCAGACACTTTCACTATTTGGGTGTTTTGGGCACAGGGTGAAGAAAATATGCCGCCTATCGTGAAGGCTTGTTACAGGCAATTGTGCGATAATAATAAAGTGTGTGGGGTAAAGTTACTGGATTTGGAGAATGTTGGACAATATGTGTCACTTCCTGAATTTATATTTGAAAAGTTGCGAGAAGGTAAGTTGCTCTATGCGCATTTCTCAGATATATTGCGACATTCGCTTGTAGCTAAATATGGAGGCCTTTGGATTGATGCAACATGTTGGACTAGTGGCACTGTCCCTGATAGCCTAAGACAAAGTGCATTTATTTCGCCTCACAATGAAGCAGATGGAACATATTGGTGTACCTATGCTCTTGGAAGTGGGCTTATAGGAAGTGTTACATTCTCTTTTGTTAGAGATATGCTAATAGCCATATGTAAGAAAGAAGAAGTTTGGCCTGATTATCTGTTTCAGGATAGATTGCTTGATTATGCACATAGAAAAGTGGTGGCATCTCGTGAAGCTATTGATGCCACACCGGCAAATAACACGAGGAGATATTTGCTTTACCCAATGCTAAACAAGCCATTCGATGAAGCGTTTTACAAAGATTTGACTTCTACCGACTGGCTGTTTAAGTTATCATATAAATCACATTTTATTATAGAGCAAAATGGGGAGGAAACGTTTTATGGTAAAATGATAAAAGGTACAATTAATGGCTGACACAAGGGTTAAATATGTTGATATTGCCAAAGGAATAGGTATTTTGGCTGTTGTTGCAGGCCATTCATTGCAAAATGGAAGTTTCCCATTAAGGTTGATTTATTCCTTTCACATGCCACTGTTCTTTTTCTTGGCAGGGATGTGCTACAATTCGGGCAAGTACACATTTGTGACTTTGCTAAGGAAAAGAGCCAGGCAATTGTTGGTGCCACTTGTGCTGTTTTCAGTCATATTGTCGCTGTTGAGAATCCCCATTCTGCAATATCCTGCACACTTTTCTTGGTTAGGTTTATTCCCATTCTCTTTGTGGTTCGTGTTTATTCTATTTATAACTGAATTAGTTGGCTTTTTTACAGTAAAGCAAACATTATTTTTGTCAATTCTAATAGGTGGTTTGAGTGTGATTCTTTATTATTTCGATATTCGGCTACCATACAGTTTGTCATGTTTGCCAGCCGCGGTAATGTTTTATGGATTAGGAAATAAGTGGGAATCACATAAGTTTAGCCTCATGCATATCAAAGGGGGGGGGTAATTGCTTGATTGAAAGTGGTTTGGCACTTGTTGTTATAGGATATTCATATTTCTGTCCTGTTTATTTGGATATGTGTAGCAATGTTATGCCACTAATTTCAGTTGGAATTGCATTGTGTGGAATTTCAATTGTGATAGCCTGCAGCAGACAATTTAATGACAATAAATTTGTGAGGCTTCTGGTATTTCTTGGGAGGAACACATTTGTAATAATGGCAGTACATCAGTTCTTCATGTATATTTCAAACGTGTATGTTAAGCCAATTTTGTACAATGGCTTTATTGAAATAGCATTGTATAAAATAGCACAGCAAGTGATTATGTGGAGTGGTGTACTGATTACAATTTGGGTGATAAATAATAAAGCAAAATGGATGATAGGAAAGTAGCAAGGATGAAAGAAAAAATATTTGTCTCTGCCTATGCTTGCGAACCAGGCTTAGGCAGCGAGATTGGGGTGGGGTGGCACTGGGTGTTGGAAATGTCGAAGTACTTCGAACTGTGGGTGCTGACGCGTGAGAGCAACCGCGGCACGATTGAACCTTGGATTGCGGAGCATCCGGAATATGACAACATACATTGGCTTTACTTCGACCTGCCCAAGTGGGCGCGGTTCTGGAAGAAGGGACTGAGAGGGGTGCGCACCTACTATAACTTATGGCAGATGTTCACTAACGGCATTGTGAGAAGCACGATGCAGGAGAATGACATCAGACTGTTTCACCACCTGACTTACGGCAATGTGCTGTGGAAAGTGAGCAGTTATGGGCAGAGGCAGAGATTTATCTGGGGACCTGTAGGCGGACTGGAGACGATTCCGGCTGAGTTCTCACGGCACTACTCTAGGCGTTCAAGAATGATCGAGAGCATCAGACGATGGACTGTGAAGATGCTGCCTCTGAACAGGGGCTTTCACGCACGTTGCAGTAGGGCCGAGTTAATACTATGTAAAACGGAAATCACAAGACAACTGATACCTGAGCAGTATAGGAACAAGGCTGTGCTGTTTACGGATGTGGCTGTGGATAGCAATGCCCAGGAGCGACACAACGTGACTGAAAATGAAGTGACAAGGTTTATTATTGTAGGTAGGCTTGATGCCTGGCGCGGATTTGACCTTGCCATCGAGGCAATGGCTGATGCTGCGAAGAAGAACCCAAACATCCATCTAACCATTGTAGGAAAAGGGGCTGACGGAATAAGACTCCGAAATATTGCAACTAAAAGAGGGGTGGATAGATGGGTGACATTTGCCGGCGGTGTGTCGATGAATGAATATCATCGGTTGCTTCGGGAATCTGATTGCGTGATTAATACTTCGCTGAAAGAGGGTGCTGTCACAGTTAGTTTCGACACGCTCGCCATGGGAAAACCACTCATTTGTCTGGATACTACAGGCTATACACGTTACTTCAGCAACGACTATGCGGTGGTAATACCACGGAGCAACCGTAGGAATGTTATAGCCGACCTAACAACAGCAATACTGCGACTCACAGATGCTGATGTACGTAGAAAGATGGGAGAGAAGGCAATCTTGGCAGGGAAGAAGTTTACATGGGAGCATCATGGCAAAGAAATAGCAAGAGTGATATATGAACATGTTTGAGCTACTGACAGAGGTGCTGTCGGGATGGGAGGACAGCGAACCGTTTTATCGAATAGAGAATCAGGACGGTAAGGTCTGGCTCATGCCTGTAAAAGGGTTGCGTACGGCCATGCACTTGTATCAGCCGAGCGGAAGGAACGGAAAGCTGTTGAAACGGTGGTTCCCCTTGTTGCATAGGTTGCCGGTGATAAAGCGGAAATTGCATATCGAAACTTTACGGTGTAGTCTCGCTGATGATCTGCATGAGATGATGTGCAACCTGTTTGCTACTGACAAATTAGAGTTTTCGGTGTTCTGCGGTACGCCATGTGTGCACCAGAAAATCACCATCCAGATAAGCGTCGGCGAAAGAATCTTGGGCTATTGTAAGGTGAGCGACCGCTCGGAGATAGTTAGTATGTTTGACCGGGAGAGGGAACTCCTGACTCAATTAGAGCATCATGGTATTGATCTCGTGCCAAGGGTCTTGTTTGCTGGAGAGTGGCGTAGTGGTGTACACTTGTTGGTGCAGACGACTGCCAAATCAAGTCGCTCACGGGTGATACACGAATGGGGAAGGTTGCACGAGGAGTTTTTGGACGACTTGTTTAAGAAGACAAAACGGGTAATGCCGTTTGAGGAGACTGACTATTGTCGTACATTGTCGGAATTGAGAGAGCATCTTGACTGGCTTCCGTCAGACGAGGCAAGGGCTATCGTAGGTGGTGCGATAAAAAAAGTCTTTATGGGACATAAAGGTCGAATGGTAGAGTATGGTGTATATCATGCTGACTTCACACCTTGGAATATGTTTGTGGACCGTGGCAGACTGTTTGTGTTTGACTGGGAGTATGCAATGAAGACTTATCCTCCGATGTTGGATCGTTATCATTTCTTTATGCAGACAGCTATCTTTGAGAAGCATTGGCAGGCAGAGGAGATAAAGGTATATATCCATTCTGGAGACGGGAGCTGGATAGATTCAGCTATGTATAGGCAGTATCTGCTGGATATTATTGCACGGTTCACGATGCGTGAAAGGGGTAATATCTGTGGCGATGTAGCCTGTACCATGAATATTTGGATTGAGTTGTTAAAGGGTCTGAACGAATGAAACGCATAGCCTGTTTTCACTTGCTCAACGACTACAGTGGAAGCCCTAAGGTGCTGAGAATGGTGTTGGAGGGGATTTTGAGGAAAGGGTGTAGGGTAGATCTGGTATCTTCCGAAGGAGGTGTGCTGGACGAGCTGTTGCGCTATGAGAATCTGAAGAAACATTCTTGTTGGTATAGATTCTCGGACAGACCTGCACTTACGATGTTGCGATATGTTTGGACTCAGGTTTATACTTTCTTTCTTGCGTTTCGATGGCTGTTATGCAAGGACGTGGTGTTCTACATCAATACGTTGCTGCCAGTGGGGTCTGCCTTGGCAGGAAGGCTGATGGGGAAACGAGTGGTGTATCACTACCATGAGAATGCGTTTGTGAAGGGGAGGCTTTACAGGGTATTGGCTTTCATGATGGAGCGGCTTGCTCACAGGATTATCTGTGTGTCGGAATATCAGGCTTCATATCTGAAGCATAGGGAGAAGGCGACTGTGGTGCCGAATGCGTTGCCTGAGGATTTTGTTAAGCGGTTGAATCCCGACCCCGAGGCTGCCTTCGAGCGTAAGACAGTGCTGATGTTGGGGTCGCTGAAGGGGTATAAGGGGACAAAGGAATTTATCCTGTTATCCCAACGTATGCCGCAATATCGTTTTGTGTTGGTCGTTAATGATACGCAGGAGAATATTGATAAATATCTGACAGACGAGTCTTTTACTTATGGAGAGAATCTCGAGTTGTATTCACGTCAAGACGATGTGGCGAGATTCTATCAGCAAGCTTCGGTGGTGCTGAACCTCTCAGATAAGAGACTGATTATCGAGACTTTCGGACTTACTGCATTGGAGGCAATGTCGGCTGGACTGCCTGTGGTTGTACCCACAGAGGGAGGCATCGCCGAGATGGTGACAGACGGAGTCAATGGCTACAAGATAGACATGACGGACCTTGACGGCATAGAGCGACGGGTAGAGAGGCTGCTGAGTGATAGGGAGGGATATGTACGGATGGCAGACGAGGCTTTGCACCGTGCCAGACAGTATGATGCCGAGGCTATGATTGCAGCGGTGATGAATGAGTTGAAACTGTGAGAAATAATTATGATACGATGAAGAGAGTCGCTATAGTGGGTATTCAGGGAGTACCAGCTCAGTATGGTGGATTTGAGACGTTGGTGGAGAATATCATCGGGGAGAACAGCTCGCCGGGTATCCAGTATACAATCTTTTGCTCTGCCAGAGATTATGAATACAGAGTGAGGACGTACAAGGGTGCATCTATTAGGTATGTGCCTTGGTTTCATGCAAATGGTATGCAGAGTATGCCTTACGATATATTGTCGATGCTATGCTGTATCGGGCGATACGATACGGTGGTGGTGCTGGGTGTGTCGGGCTGTATCTTCATGCCTTTGTTTAGACTGCTATACAGGAAAAAGCTGATAGTGAATATCGATGGGCAGGAGCATAGGCGTACGAAATGGAGAGGCTTTGCAAAATGGCTCTTGAGGACGAGCGAGGCTATAGCTGTGCATTGCGCCAATGTGGTCATCGCTGACAACAAGGGCATACAGGACTATGTGGAGAGGACGTATCGCAAGAGTTCGCATCTGATAGCGTATGGTGGCAATCATGCTATGCGCGATGTGTCGGCTGAGCGTCAGGCTGAGATTCTGGGGGAGTGGGGAGTGGAGAGGCATGGCTATGCCGTGAGTGTGTGCAGGATAGAACCAGAGAATAACTGTCATATTACGTTAGAGGCCTTTGCCGAGAGTGGGATGGATTTGGTCTTTATCGGGAATTGGAATCATAGCGGGTATGGCAAGAGCTTGAAGGAGAAGTATGGAGAGTATGCTAATATCCGTATGCTCGATAGTGTGTATGACTTGGACGTACTTTATGCACTGAGAGAGAACGCCAGAGTGTACGTACATGGGCATAGTGCTGGAGGTACTAATCCTTCGTTGGTCGAGGCGATGTTTTTCGGGCGTCCTATTTTGGCTTTTGATGTGGTCTACAATAGGGCTACCACTTTCGGACGGGCATACTATTATAATGATGCTGCTGAGTTGATGTCGCTCTTGTCGAACCAAAGTCTGGACGGTACGGTGATGAAGTCCTTGGCTATGGAGCACTACACATGGGAGCGTATCGCCAAGCAGTATGAGGCTCTGTACTGACGGAGACTCGGGCACGATACCTTTTCACAAAACGAGCTGCAGCGGCTGTCACTCATTTGAGTAGATAGCCGCTGCAGTTTGTTTATGTGTGTGGGGCGGTGGGGATTACCAACCAATCGAGTGCGTAGAGTTGGCGGATACCATCGTGGAGGACTAAAGGATCGGGATCGAGAGTAATTAGGTATTTAGGATAGTGGTCGTTAATCTGACGCAATGGGGTCAACTCGCGTTGGAGGGTTGCTTCGTCGCGAACGGACAGGGAAACCTGAAAATAGGCTGGCTGTCCAGACTGTAATGCAACGAAATCGACCTCGGTATCGCCCATCTTGCCTACCATGACGTGATAACCTCGGCGAATGAGCTCCAGACAGATGATATTCTCAAGTAAATGGCCTAAGTCGCCTCCACGAATTCCGATGAGCAAATGACGAAGCCCCAAGTCTGTAATGTAATATTTATGTCCTACCTTCAGACGCTGTTTGCCACGGATGTCGTAACGTTCTATGCGATAGAACAGGAAACACTCTACCAACGACTGCACATAGGACTCTACGGTATGGTCGGACACTTTACGTCCTCCGGCCTGTAGGTTGTTTGTGACGCTCTTGACCGAGGTTAGGCTGCCGATATTGTCGGAAAGGAAACGGACGATACGTCCCAATAAATCCATATCTTGCAACTTTCGACGGCTGACAACATCCTTCAGGACAACTGTACTATAAAGACCGTCAAGGTATTCGCGGACGGCATCGGCATGAGGCAACTGTAATCCGTAGGGAAAAGACGTTAGTGACAGGTAACGGCGGTAGTTCTCTTCTAAGGACAATGGCGACTGATAACAGAATTCTGCAAACGACAAGGGCAGAAGCCGTATCTCTATATAACGGCCGGAAAGCAACGTGGCTATTTCGCTGGACAACAGATAGGCGTTGGAGCCTGTCATGTAAATATCTACATTGGGACGAAGGAAAAGGCTGTCGATGGCTCGCTGGTATTCGTTGACCATCTGTACCTCGTCAAAGAATAGGTAGTTCTGGCAGTCGGGCAATAACTGCTGGGTGACATGGGAGTACAACTGGCGGTAGTCCAATAGGTGCTCGTTTGCCAAGTCCTCGAAATTGTATACTTGTACCTGCTCTGACTTGACTCCAAGGGAAAGGAGTTGCTGCTGGTATTGTTGCATCAATGTACTCTTACCAGAACGGCGAATACCTGTTATTACCTTTATAATCTGTTTGTCACGCCATGTATTTAGCTGGTCGAGATAGGAAGTTCGTGGTATCTGTTTCATTGTCTTGCCAAGTTTGTCAAGGAGTCAATAAAAATGAATTGCGATGCAAAGTTATAAATAAATTGGAAGAAAAATGCAATTGAGTGCATTTTTTTGATAAGTGTGATACCTTTTCACAAAACGAGCTGCAGCGGCTGTCACTCATTTGAGTAGATAGCCGCTGCAGTTTGTTTATGTGTGTGGGGCGGTGGGGATTACCAACCGCTGTCCCACTCCTGATAGTTCTTGTCGAGGTCGCTCTCTTTCTCTCTGCCCAGAAACTCGTTCTCTGTGGTAATCTTTTTAGTATCGTCAGTCGTGGTTACTGTCACTTTTAGATTGCTCTTTGTGGTGAGAATGCCGTCGTTAGTACATAGGGTATATACGGTGACGGTGGGGCTGATATATGTCTTTTTCATAAGTGTCGTGTTGTAATTTTCTTGTTGTGAGGAATGGGGTTATTTTACGATCACTTTCGTTCCGTTGATGATATAGATGCCTCCACGCTGCATCTTTTTCACCTGACGTCCGTACATATCGTAGATTGCGCCTTGGAGGTCTGGCGTTGTAGCCTCGGTGGCTGTGATGCCAGTCTCAGTATCGCCATCGGTGCTGAATAACAAGGCGCGTGCACCAGCCTGTGCCGGGGGAATCTGGCTGTTGAGCAGATATGCCTTGTTTGCTGCGATGATTGCTGACGTAGAGGGGTAGAAGCCCACGACTCTGTCTTTGTTGGCAAGACCGTAGTACTCTGAAGTTGTTGTGCTAAACCCTTTGCGGCGTGCTGTGGAGCCTGAGAGTTTATTGGACGAGGTGTATGATGTGCCTGTCTCGGTAGAGACAGCAAAGTTGTATGTCTTTGGCAGAGTCTCGGCTGATGAATAGAGCAACATCGGGGTCTCCTTGGCTACGGTGGTACCTCCCCCTATCAGCGTGAGGGTCAGTATGCCGTCAGAGGTTATCTCGGATATATAGTAGACTTCGAGATCTGCATCTGATGGTATGGTCACAGGCATAGGCAAGCAGAGCGTAGCCCACCTGACCGTGCTTACAGATACGGGTACCTGGGTGATTTCGCGTATTGCCCAGCGGCAGCCCTCGTTGGTTGTTGGACCTTGATTACGGACGAGAATATTATTACCATTGCCTGCGTAACCGCTATGGATGTAATTCACTGTACTTGAAGTTGTACGCAGTGACCATATTGTGGATGTTTGTCCTGTGACATTCTCAATAAGATAAGTACCAGCGTTACCTTGCTCGACAGGTAAGTCAAGATTACTCTCATCGTTAAAGTTAGAGAGGTTTGCAAACCAGTATTTGGTGTTCGCATGCTGTATCTGGTATCCTCCCTCTTTGCTGGCTTTGAACTGAAAAGCTGAGGTAGGAATAGCTGCTGTGGTCTCATTGTCGCCTATGTACAACAAGCGATCGCCGTACTGATCATTGCCTCCTGTCTTACCACAATAATCTGTGCTATATATCACACGACCATTGTTGCCGTTTGTCTCCATGGCTACGAACTGGTAATATTTATTGGGGTTGATGCTTACAGCAATACCTTGCGTGAAGGGTGCTAAGGCTGCTTTTAGATTAGCAAGCGTCTTATTGGTTTTGTATGTATCACAAGCGGTTTTAGCTGCGGCATATTGTTCTGCTGTACCCGTATACGCTCCAACGAGTGTTGGCTCACTGGAAGGGGCTGGATTTTGTGAGAAGTAGTTAAAAACACTTTCATCAAACTCCTCTACCCAAAATTTGTTGCCATTGTCACCCCTCTGATCCCTATCTGGACTCCAGATTATTATTCCTCCATTGGATATACCATTCCAGCTACCATGGCTACCCATCAACCGCATAGCCCCGTCGATGTCAAAGCGGAAAATACTGCTGCTCTCGTCGCCAGTTTGGGTATATAGCCTATAGGCTGTTGCTTCAGTTTTGTCTGCGGTAAAAGATACTGCTCCGCTGGTTCCTTTTACGTATTTTGCACCACCCACATTATAGATGTAGTATTTGTTTGGCGTGTGAGCCTTACGCTCAAAGCACCACAAGTTGTTGACGGCAGCGCAGTTGGATGCTACCCCCTTGTGCATACCAGTTGTCGTGTATTCTACATATGTGTGTGCATCTCTGTTTTTTATCTGGTAGAATTTGCCTTCGACAAACGGCATGGTGTGCGTAGTGGTGTAGTTGAAGTGGAGGTTCTCAGCAGAAATCGTAGAGTTTTCTCCAACGAGAGTATACGCATTGCTGATGTATGAGTATGTGGTCGATGGGGCATCAACTGTTGCCTCGCTTGTGTAGAACTTGTCTTCTCTCCATGTAATAGGATTGTTGCCCTGTGCATCGGTGGCAGTAACGTCAACGATAACTAAATATTTCGCTACATCGGCCTCTGGTACTGTCACTTCGGATATCACAAATTTATTGCCACCGTCAGGACGTGCATTCGCGTTCCAAATGCCAAGGTTTGTGCTTTGCTGATTTAGGAATGCGTTTGCTCCACGCACGTCTCTCACTTGCCATGTGTCATTAGTTTGTTTTTCAAAAAGATACGTGGCTGCTTCTGCTTCGCGCACTCCCTTGATTTTTGTGTTGGTGTTTACATTGTCCGAGCCAAAGGCGCAAGCTCCTCCGTAGTTGAAGATTTTGAAACCTACCTCTGGGTCGCCAACAAATGCAAACCAACCGTTTTTGTCGGCAACGGGAGCATTGTCATCGGTGTCGTAGAATGTATTGGTTGCTGCATTGTAAGTGACATATTTATTACGAACATTTATATTGTACCATTTGGCTTGGTTGATATCTGCAACGCTTGAGATAAAATTGGGAAAACCTGTCTCTGGTGCGAATGTAATATATTTTGTTTGGTCTGTACCATCGGCTTCCACAGAGGCACCATCAAGCGAAAAGCCTGTCATGGTCATCGTAGGTGAATAGGTTGTGCCAGATTTGCAGTTTCTGCGCTTTTCTGTCATGATGATGTTGCTTTGAGCATCTTTTAGATACCATGTGATGGTACCCAGGCTTGTGGCACTTCCAGCATTGGAAAAATCGGTGTGGCATTTTTCGAGGGCAGTAACAAACCCACCCATTAATGTTGCATTCAAGTTACTCCCCTCTACGTTGCCAAGAGCCATCTTGTAGTCGGTTTCGTCGTATAAACGCGAGTCAATATTTCTGCTGCCATTGTTGTTATTCAACTGAAATGAGGTGCAATGCCAATATCCTCTTTGATAAGTACCATTTGAAGCTTCCCAATAAAAACGTAGATATTTGTAACCGAATGCGTTGAAGTACTCTCTTGATCTATCTGTACCAGCCGGAGTATAAGGGAATGTAAGTACGCCTAAGTCATGTCCTTGATCAAATGTGAGTGAGGGATTGTCTTCTTTGTAGCCTTTCACGCGTAGTTGAATGGGGTGGTCATTGGCTATATTAGTTCGACGCCCAAGTGTGACAAAAAGCATATCGACGTCTGCTTCGACATCTTTAATTGACACTTGGAGATAGTGAGTATCTTTGTTGACATCTGAGCTCCAGTCAGAGTGCCAATAGTTAGTAGAGCTTTCGTCCAATAGGTTTGCAACATTTGCTCCATTTGGCTCTTGGGTACTGCGGCATGTGTAGGGAGACGAATATTGTGAGGCTTGGTTGATGAGATTTCTACCAAATGTCTCTGAATAGCCGTTTAAATCGGAGCGAGCATTGGATACTGCTGCCTTGGCTTTTCTTGCCAAATTTTCTAATGATTCTAATGTACTCTCATCTTTGACAACTTCTACGGTGAAGTTTGTGAAAAGTAATTCATTGTTGTTGCCAGTCAGCGTGAAAGTCGTAGAGCTTTCAACAGGGTATTCTTTGTCGATAGTACGGGCTTCGGTAGTAACTGGGTAATATTTATCACCGATTTTGATGGTGTATACACTATTGGCTGCTCCTTTGTATGTAAACTGGTAGGAGGCAATCAAGTAGCCTTCGGGGGCTGTGAGTGTGTAGGTCGATGTCTTATCTGTACCTGAACGCATATCGAGGGCCGCCTCGCCACTGGCTTTGAAGTTGTTGGCATCGGCATTGACCGTCAGTTTCAAGCCATTGGTTTCTGCCGTACCATCAACCTTATCCGTTGAGACCCATTTGTTTTTCCAATCACCAGTACTGCCCGACAGGGTGCCATCACTTTGACTTGGACTAATGGTGTACTTATGGTATTCACCTTCGAATGCCCATGCGCATAGCTGTACTATTAGCGCAAGGAATGTTAAAAAAAGTTTTCGCATTTTAGTATATTAAAGTTTAGTTTGTCAGACAGTTAGACTTCAGACCCGCTGGTCTGAAATGGGGTATATGATGGCTCAGATGGCCATTATCTTAAGTTTTAGCGTGGTAAAGTTAGTGAAAATTTGTTTATTTTGCAAGTCTTGTGCTGAAAATATGTACTCTTTTGTGTTTTGCGGTGATAACACAAAAATAATCACTTCTTTGAGGTTATGCTTTTGCGGTACTCTTTGGGGCTCATGCCGAAGTGGGCGCGCATGTATTGCCCGAAGAATGAGAGGCTGGGGAAGTCGAGTTCGGCTGAGATGTCTTTAA